>JBDLSS010000155.1:0-11072 GCA_039799345.1 Pseudomonadota bacterium | reverse complement strand
ACCGCAAAATAGATTTTGCGCCCTAAACTTTGTTGCACTTTTTGCCACGCACTGAGCAGTTTTTCATGGATTGAATTGAATTGATCCGCCTGCGGAAACATTTCGTTCAACCACTGCCATTGCACCACACTGGCTTCGTATAAGGAAGTTGGGGTGTCGGCATTGAATTCTAAAAGCTTGGGTGGCGTTTCGCTGCCATCCCAAACCAAATCGAAACGCCCGTATAAACTCACCGCTTCGCGTTGCCAAGAACGGGTGATCATCGCGTGATAAGCTTCAGGAATATGAAATTCTGCAAAACGTCGCTGTTCGATAACCTGTGCAACAGCGTTTAAACACATTTGGTTTAATTCATCGCTAACGCTTTCCAACAGGTCAATTTGGGTCGCGGTGAACTGATAATAGGCGCGTTCGTCCCAATACATCGGGTCGGTGCCGTCGCCATAATCAATGGTATGAAAATTGAACCCAATCGCTTCACAACGGGCGATCCAATTTTCGCGGGGAGCTATCGGAATTCTACGCATTCAATTAGCCCGCCGATGAGTGCCCAGTGCTGCCCGCAATGCCGCGTGAAGAGCTGCCTGCACTGTGTCCTAGACTGGAATAAACTGAACTGTTGAAAGATTTTTTCGGGGTGTAGGTTTTTGCAGATTGTTCGGGCACAAACCACGCTTTGGGCGCGGGCGCGTTATTGCTGCTGTTGTTATCGTTGGGACGTGTGCCGCCCTTAAAATCTTCTACGTTGATGCGGTAATTGCTGCGTGCGCCGCCGCTGCTACTTGAATTATTGTTATAACCCGATGAACCTGCTGCCGCTGCACTGCCTTCACGGTCATCGCACACCCCGTTTTGATTGCGGTCAAGGCAGCGTTGTTCACCTGAATGTTGCAATTGTGAGGCTAAATAACCCGCCGCCGCGCCTGCTAACAAAGGCATCCAATAACTTTGTCCTTGGGATTGGACAACTTGGCATTTACCTGAACCGACTAAAGATTCGCAGTCGTTTTGTTTTTCAAACAAGGGCTGTGCCTTGCCGAGTAAATTATTGCATTGTTCCTGTGTGTAATATTCCAAGCAATCATTGACGCTGTTGAAACGCAAATCTTTGGGTGGCTCATCCGAAGAACAGCTCATTAAGCTCAGGGCAACAGGGGCAATCAAGGTTAAAGTAATCGTTTTAGATTTCTTCATAACACCCTCTGGTTTTGGAGACAAAAAAGTATGTTAAATACGCTGGAAATACGCGATGTTAAAACAGCATAATTCAATTTAAGTAGAGATTCTGCTTTTTTCATAAATATGTCTAGCCCCCTTCAGGGGTTGGGGGCACAGTTAAAAGCGACTTTGGGACTATCCTCCAGCTAGGTCTGATACATTCATTCTAGGAACTTAAATTTCCCAAGCATTGAGCAAGCCCGCTGCTGTCTAGGATAACGACATGCTATAGTATCTTCATCACCACAATTTTCGAAAAATGGAGATTTTTGATGAATTTAAATATTGTGTTAGATCGAGCTGTGGTACTCGATTTGTTGAGCATCACACCCAACGACACCCAACATTGTTTTAATCGTCTTCAAAAATCCCCGATTCGTTTCTGGATTCCCTGCGCTCTACTTGCGGTATTAGATGCTCAATTGGTAGACACTCGTTACAAAACCTTACAATTTCTACTCGACGAAGGTGTGCAATTGCTCAGCAGCCTTGCCGTGCATTGGCTACAAATTCCCACACAACATCCCAATAAAACTCAAGCCTTAATCAGTTTAGATGCCGCAATCTTACCTGAAAATACCATTATTTGGACGCAAGATGAGAACTTTGCTTCTGCACATCCTCAAATTGAAGCAGGCGATCATGAATTTATTTATAGCATGATGGCAGAATATGAAAGCGGTGGTGCGTCACATTTAGTCGATTTGGCAAAAGCACAGTTACAAATTCGTGCAAATTTAGAGCAACGCATATTTCGGGTGTTAAAACATGGGCAATATATTCAGGGTGAAGAAGTCCATTTATTAGAACATCAGTTAGCAGCGTATGTGGGTGTGAAACACTGTATTAGCGTCGCCAATGGCACAGATGCTTTACTGTGTGCCTTGCTTGCCTTGGGTATTAAAGCGGGCGATGAAGTGATCACCTCTGCATTTTCCTTTATTACCGCCGCTGAAATGATTAGCTTAATTGGTGCAATTCCCGTATTTGTGGATATTGATCCCAACACGTATAACCTAGACCCACAAGCTGTCGCTGCTGCCATCACCTCCCGTACCAAAACTATTTTAGCCGTGAATTTATATGGGCAATGTGCAGATTATCATCAACTGCGTGCCGTGGCGGGCAATTTACCCATTATCGAAGATTCGGCACAAAGTTTTGGCGCAAGTTACCACGGTAAAACTTCATGTAGTTTGGGAAATATCAGTTGTACCAGTTTCTTTCCTTCAAAACCCTTAGGTTGTTATGGTGATGGTGGGGCCTGTTTCACCGACGATGACGCACTCGCCAATAAATTACGCCAATTACGCGCCTGCGAACAACGTCATCAATATCCTATTATTGGAATGAATAGCCATTTAGACAGTTTACAAGCCGCGATTTTGCTTGAAAAATTAGCCATTTTTCCTAAAGAAGTTGTAGCCCGTCAACAGGTTGCCAAAATTTACGCGGGATTATTCACCACTAAAATTTTAGACTATAGTATTCGCTTGCCTCATACTGCGCCAGCAAACACCAGCATTTATGCGCAATATACCATTGCATTAGAAAATCGTGAGCGGGTGCAACAACGTTTACATCAAGCGAATATTGCCACAGCGATTCATGCGCCTTTGCCGCTACATTTACAGCCCGCCTTTACTTATTTATCCTATAGTTCAGGCAGCTTTCCCAATTCAGAACGGGCGGCACAACAGGTGTTAAGTTTACCGATGCACCCTTATTTGCGAGAAGAGACACAATTACAGATTGTCACAACTTTGAAAAATGCTGTCTCCGTTTGAGGTCAGGCTCGTCACAATAGCAAAATAAAATACTCAAGATTAGTCATTATATTACTTTATATAATAATGGCTTATTATTTTTTAAGGCTAATTTTTTGCTGTGTGTAATATGGACTCTTTTTTGCAGTATCCTTTATTTTGGTCACTTAACATTTTTTATAGGAAGCATCGCAATATGAAACATTCCGCTCCATTTTATCTAGGGCTTATTGCTCTAAGTGCTACGTTGTATAGTGGTTATAGCGCGGCTGAAGAAGACAAGGAAATGCTCAAGTTGGTTACGGTCAGCGGTTGCCTTACCTGTCACACAATTGATCCGAAACCAGTTTCTACTGATGCCAACGCAGTGTTACCGACTGCACCTGCGTATCGTGAAGTTTCTGCAAAGTATAAGAATGACAAAGACGCATACACCAAATTATTAGCCGCCGTTAAACAAGGCAGCAATCCTTATCAACGCCATTGGCAAGGCAAAGTGAGCGGTTTAGCCATGCCCCCAAATGTCGCACTGAAAGATGACGATGCTGAAAAATTAGTGAAATGGGTATTGTCTTTAGATGCGCCCAAAGAAGCTGCTAAGCCTGTTGCTGAACCTGCCAAGAAATAAGTCGCATTCTGAAAACTTGCTGTAAGAAAAAGCCCTCGTCATGAGGGCTTTTGCTGTGTGATAAAAGCTTAGTGCGGCTTCAAGCCTAAAACCTCATACAAAGTATGTTGCCTTTGTTGCCCACGCAATTGTGTGGTGTGTTGTTTTCCACAGTACACTTCATTTTTAATGGGCGCAAGCAATTCTTGGGAAACTAAAATTTTAGTATTTAAGCTTTTATTTTCATTTTCGATACGACTGGCAATATTCACCACATCACCCAGAACGGTGAGTTGGCGTTTTGAAGGATGCCCAATTTCTCCAACAATCACTGTGCCATAATGCAAGCCTATACGCATTTGAAAATCATGAAAAAAATGTTTAGAACTGTATTTGTTGAGCACTTTGATGCGCTTACTCATTTCTAAGCTTGCTAAAATTGCATTTCGACAATTTTCTGCGGTGTTATCCTCTTCCAATCCAAATATTGCCATAATCCCATCGCCCATATATTTATCAATATATCCATGATGTTGTAATATTCCCTGCCCAATTTCTTTGTAATAACGGTTGAGTAAATGGATAACATCATAAGGCAGGTGCTTAGTGGTAAAGTCGGTAAAATTGGCAATATCACAAAACATCACCGCAACATTGCGTTCATAACCTGAACCACCTGCTAAACTTTCGCTACAAACTAAATCAAAATCCTCATCATCACTTACCAGACGTCGTAGCGTGACATCACCTAAAATCTGTGTCTGACATGCCAGTCGCACTTCAGGTGACCAGTTTTTCACTGTGGCAATTTTTTGTTCGGCTTCATTGCGTGGACTGAGATTTTCTAAACCCGCGAGTACACGCACGCGACAGGTTGTGCAACGTGCTTGACCATCGCAGGCATGATAATGAGTTAAACCCATGCACAGCGAAGCTTGTAATATCGTGCCCCCAGTTTGTTGCTGCAACACAATACTGGGTTCATCTTCTTGAGGATAAATAATTTTAGGCATAAAGCATCGAAGTTATGAGGGGAAAAAAGATTTTTACTGTGTTCCTACATTTTTTAAGGAAACTTTAAATATCAAATAATTTCTTATAGTCAGCTGATTTTTTAGAGGGCAATAGTTTGAATCACGCATGAGACCTGCTAGGGCGTGTCATCAATTAAGTTTTAACAGAAAGTAGCGCGTTTAAAAACCTTTAAAGAAGTCCCCAAGCCCCTAAAGGGGCTAAACACAAACAAGTTATCTAATGTTTAATATTTTAAGTCCCCTTTAGGGGATTTAGGGGCTGGTTTTAAGGTTTAGCCCTCTTTTAGGGGTGGGGCGCAGTTAAAACGTAATTGATGACACTCCTTAGGTTTTAAAAATTTAGGAGGTCTCGCATTCTTAACCCTCTTATTAATTGTTAATGACCTGGAATCATCCAACTCAAATAGTATGCTTGAATATAAGTAATGATGCTGGTGATGATGATAAACAATAAGCTGTGTTTCAAGGTGAAGCGGAACAAATCCGATTCTTTCCCCACCAAACCCGTTGCCGTACAAGCCACTGCGATAGATTGCGGTGAAATCATTTTGCCCGTGACCCCGCCCGTGGTATTTGCGGCGACCATGCTTTGAATATTTCCCCAACGCTAGAACGGTCAATTGTAGGATCGTGAGCGGCGGTTGTGCCTTGATTACCTTCGGTAAAGGTAAAAATGTATTTAGGTTGCCAAATTTTCAGGGACACTGCCCAAAGCGGAGGTAATATTAGGCAATAATTAAATAATAAATACAAAGTATTGCTAATGAATAATCAAGAGTATTTGGATCAATTGGCGGGTAAAAACTATAAATAATAACGGATTAAATATAAAAAATACTAACTGCACCCTATTACCAAATTACTTTACTTTCATAGGACCAGAGTGCAATCAGATTTTATAAAAATCGTTTATTCCGTTTTTGGGGGGACAGCGCAGCTGGATAAACCGAAAGGTAGATATAGCGGACACCAACGAATTAAGCCCGTTAATAAAGGTACTGCACCAATTGCACCCCACCAACTATGCAAATAAACCCCCACGCTCATCATAATGATACCTAAAATAACACGTAAAATCCGATCAATACCACCAACATTGGGTTTCATAAAACTATCCTTTTTGAAATGAGCTATCTAATAAATTTTCTATATTAGTAATTTATAATAAATCAATACTCAAAAATAGCAAGTTATGTTATGAATCAGGATTTACATAAAGTATCTAATTTATTAACTTTAATCTATATAAGGATATAGATTAAATATTACAGCAACCGAGAAGCATCAAAAATTTTGAATCTGCACGCAAATACACTTATAAAATTCACTGGTATAGCACCGAGCTTGCCCACCGAGACCGACTTGTGCGATTCGGACAAGACCTTCTGAGACAGGAGAGATTAAACAGAGAGGCGGTGTAAAAAGAATACGCTTGTTATCTGGGGAATGGGTCAACAGAGACATCGTAGGAGCGCGTAATATATTATGACCTACCTTGGTAGATAAACCCGACTGTTTTAGGGTTTCAGTTAGCATTAGTTAAATAAGGTTAAGAAAAATTATTAGTTCATAAGATTCTTTGTATTCATCCCAGTGGCTTGCGCCAAGTTTTTCTTTGGTATTGTAGAATAGGTTTTACCATTTTCAATATCGCTCGCGCGGAAAACATTTAGTCACAGTATCGCTTTAAATCCCAGCACCGCACTGATAATATGCCACACCTCTACATATTGTATTAAAAGCTGGGTAGGCAAGCTCATTACTTATCCCGAACTCAGGTTAAATCGAATATCTACTTATCAAAAATATAGGAATATCTGCATGGATCACACAATTGACGAATTAAACACGCTTTCGGATTTCGTGCGCTGGGGAGCGAGTCGGTTCAATGAAGCTAAATTATTTTTTGGACACGGCACAGACAATGCCTTAGATGAATCTGTAGTTTTGGTACTACACGCTTTACATTTACCCTATAATTTTCCACAAAGTTTGTGGAACACACAATTGACTTATCCCGAAAAGCGTACAGTTTTTAATTTATTACAACGTCGTATTCAAGAACGGATGCCAACACCTTATTTAACCCAAGAAGCATGGTTTGCTAATCTGCAATTTTTTGTCGATCAACGGGTATTAATTCCGCGTTCTCCATTGGGTGAACTGATTCAACATCATTTTGCGCCGTGGATTATCACTGAAAAAACTACGCGCGTACTGGACTTGTGCACAGGCAGTGGTTGCATTGCGATAGCCACTGCATTAGTTTTGCCTGAAGCGGAGGTCGATGCGGTGGATATTTCTTTAGACGCACTCGCAGTGGCACAGCAAAATGTGGAAAATTATGGTTTAGAACACCGCCTGCATTTGGTGCATTCTAATTTATTTACCAATTTGACAGGTCGTCGTTATGACCTAATTGTCAGCAATCCCCCGTATGCTGATGCTTACGAAATGGAACACATGCCACCTGAATATCAGCATGAACCACGATTAGGTTTGGAAGCTGGCGAGGATGGTTTGTTATTGGTGAAGCAGATTTTGCGCGAAACCCCAAGGCATTTGACCCCAGAAGGTGTGTTGATCGTGGAAGTGGGCGCAAGCCAAGATACTTTAGTGGATTTATATCCTGAAGTACCATTTACATGGTTGGAATTTGAACACGGTGGCGAAGGGGTATTTTTACTGACAATGGAACAGTTATTAGAATTTGCGGACAGTTTTAATAATTAAGCTGAGTTCAGGATAAGAAAACTGTTTGGGCTGTGACGAGTTTATTGTCAGAATAAGGATTTACAAGATTATTCGAATTAAGCAGGATGAAGGCATCATGTTGAAAAAAGTTTTTTAATTCTGAAAATCCTTTAATTCTGTGAATCCTGATTCTGATAATTTTTATAAATTTCTTAACAAACTGAATTAATTAAACTTTCTGCTATTTCTTATTCCGAACTCAAGTTAATTAAGATTTGCCTGAATCAGGATTGACAGGATTTAGGAGTTACGCAGTTGAAATACTCATTCTTTTATTTACAATGAGTTAAAGCGTGTCATCAATTAAGTTTTAACTGCGCCCCACTCCCTAAAAAGGGCTAAACCTTAAAACCAATTTGTGTTTAGCCCCTTTTAGGGGGTTGGGAGCTTCTTTAAAGGTTTTTAAACGCGCTATTTTCTGTTAAAACTTAATTAATGACACGCCCCAGTGTTATGCCCGACATAATTATATTTCTATTAAAATCATATAATTACTAATTAAACTGCGTAAATCCTAAGGATTAAAAAATTTTCAGGATGCAAGAGAAAAGCGTGACTATTTCTACATTATTCATCCTGCTTAATTCGGGTAAGCCTGTCAATTCTGATTCGGACAAACCTTAGTTTTTTAGCACTACCTAAACCTTATACAACAATCCCAACGCCTTTAAAACTTGGCGTTTTGCATCCAAAATATGCAGCCGCACTTGCACCGCCGTCGCTTTATTATCACTTTCCGCCATTTCCGCAATATCCAAAGTGCGTAATGCCGCTTCTAATTGCTGTTGTAAAAAACTCGCGGAACGCTCGCAACTGTCCAAAGGATCAACGCAAGCTTGAGCGGGCAAACCCATTTCAACAACATGACGTTCTTCTAAAATATCTTGATGGGCGCGGGGCGGATTCACAGGTATTGCCGCTGTTTTACGCGGTTTTGCCACGGGCGTTTCTGTGGTTTTTTTAGAAACGGAGAGAAATGGCAAATCTCGAATAAATTCTTTTTCCAGTTCGCTTAAATGTGCCGCAATCCATTGTTGCACATGAGCTAGATTCTGGTCTGAAATGCTCCACACCGCTAAATGCTCACTGAACGGTAAACTACGTTGTGCGCGTTCTGAAAAAATCTCACTGATCACACAACGTATTCCCGTGAAATAGCCCAAAATCTCAAAATTTTCCTGCGTGTCGAAGCCGCTGGCATCAAAAAACTCGACGCTAGGCTCGTCTAAATTGTACAAGAAGGCATCGTCATCACCGTAATATTCATTTTTACGCAACAGACGAATAGAAAACAGCCGACCGTCTTGATTTTGAAAGCGCATGGATTCGAGATTGATCATCTTTAAATGCTCGGGCTTTGCAGATTAACCATAAGTGTAGACAATTTTTCCATCAATCAAAGTATGGGTGACGCGCCCGCCCAGTTCCCAGCCTAAAAATGGCGAATTATGCCCCATACTGTGCATGACCTCCGCTTTTAATCGCCAACGATAATCGGGATCAAAAATACAAATATCGGCTGCTGCACCAAGGCGTAAACTGCCCGCATCAATCCCTAAAATCTTGGCAGGTTCAGAAGTCACCCAACTTAAGGCTTTGCTCAAAGACACATCCATTTCTTCCGCCAAACGCAATACCAGCGGCAATAAACTGTCTAAACCCGAAACCCCTGCTTCTGTCATCATGAAAGGACTGTCTTTTGCGTCAGGTTCATGCGGTTGATGGTCGGAACTGATGGCGCGAATAATCCCGAGTTTCAAAGCTTGGCGCAAACAGTCCAAATCGCGTTGGCTGCTTAAGGGCGGCACGACATGGCAATGACTGTTATAGTCGCACACGTCCATATCGGTTAAAAATAACTGGTGCACGGCAACATCCGCAGTGACTTTTAAACCTTTATCTTGCGCTTGTTTTAACATGTCCACGCTTTGTGCACAGGAAATTTTTCCAAAATGCGCGCGCACTTCACTGAGGGCGATTAATAATAAATCGCGTGCCACTTCAATGGTTTCTGCGGCTTCAGGAATTCCCCCTAAACCGAGGCGCGTGCTAATTGCACCTTCGTGCATACAACCATTGCGCCCTAAATGCGAGTCTTGGGCTTGCAAAAATACGGTTAAATCGTGGGTTGCGGCATACTCCAATGCATAACGAAACACTTCAGTATTCGCAATTGGTTCTAAAGCATTGCTCACGCCCAAACAGCCTGCTTGTTTTAAACTGCCCATTTCGGTGAGTTGCGTGCCTGCCAAACCTTGGGTTAATGCGCCCAAAGGATAGACTTTTGCCATGCCGACTTTTTGGGCGCGTAACTGAATTAATTCAGCCACGGCGGGGGTATCAATAATTGGATTGGTGTCGGGCGGGCAACAAACGCTGGTAATCCCACAACTCGCAGCGGCGCGGGTTTCGGAAAGAATCGTGCCTTTTTGTTCTGCACCAGGTTCACGTAAACGCACGCTTAAATCGACCAAACCGGGGCATACAATTTGCCCGCTTGCATCAATTGTCCAGTCTGCTTTGAAATCGGCGGGTGCGTCGCCCAAAGCAAGGATTTTGCCCTCGGCAATGTGTACGGCGACAAAGCTATCAAATTGTGCAGCAGGGTCAATAACGCGCCCGTTTAAAATGCTGAAACTTGCCATTATTTCCCCTCCTTGTGTTCAGATAGCACACCCAAAGTCATTGCCATCACTGCCATACGCACTGCAATCCCATTGCTAACTTGTTCCAAAATCACCGAGCGTGAACCATCGGCGACATTGGAGGCAATTTCAACCCCGCGATTAATCGGGCCTGGGTGCATCACGATGGCATCAGGATGCGCCACTTCAAGCACGTCTTCAGTGAGTCCGTAATATTCAAAATATTCGTGTTCGCTGGGTAATAATGCGCCTTGCATTCTTTCACGTTGCAGCCGCAGCATGACGACTACATCAACATCGCGTAAACCTTCTTTCAAATCGTGGTAAACGTGCACGCCCAAACCTTCAACCCCGATGGGAATCAAAGTTTTAGGGCCCACCACCCGTACTTCAGACACCCCAAGCGTGGTTAAAGCATGAATTTCTGAGCGCGCCACTCGTGAATGCAACACGTCGCCCACAATTGCCACCCGCAAAGGTTCAAACGCGCCCTTGTGTTGGCGAATGGTGTACATGTCTAACATCGCTTGCGTGGGATGTTCGTGTCTGCCATCGCCTGCATTGACCACGCTGATATGTGGCGCAACATGTTTGGCGATAAATTGCGCCGTGCCGCTTTCATTGTGGCGCACCACGAACATATCGCAGTGCATCGCTTCTAAATTGCGCAGTGTATCAACCAAGGTTTCCCCTTTGGAAGCAGAAGAAACCCCGATGTTAAAATTGAGCACGTCCGCTGAAAGCCGTTTCGCCGCCAATTCAAAGGTTGTGCGGGTGCGGGTGCTGGGTTCAAAAAATAAATTTACAATGGTTTTGCCACGTAACAGCGGCACTTTTTTCACCGATCCCATGCTCAAAAAAGAAGCGGCGGTGTCTAAGATTTCAATCAACAGTTCTCGTTTTAAGCCTTCAATCCCAAGAAAATGCTTGAGGCGACCTTGTTTGTCTAGTTGTATGTTCATATCGCTGGAAGTGGTGTAACCGTGAGGAAAGGAGAAGTTCTAAATTGCGAACAATTATACACGCGATTTTCTGGCGTTACCTTGTT
>JBDLSS010000154.1:0-7643 GCA_039799345.1 Pseudomonadota bacterium | reverse complement strand
TTTTTATGTGGAAAAAGCCCCGAAAGAAGCCTGCATCGCTACTGCTGTGCAATTACAAGGCAAAGAACTTTCTTATAACAACGTTGCCGACAGTGATGCTGCTTTAGAATGCGTTAAAGCGTTTACCGAAACGCCTGCCTGCGTAATTGTCAAACATGCCAATCCTTGCGGGGTTGCGGTGGGCGCAACGATTTTAGAAGCCTATGAAAAAGCTTATAAAACTGACCCAACTTCTGCTTTTGGTGGCATTATTGCGTTTAACCATCCTTTGGATGCGGTGACCGCAAAAACCATTGTGGAACGTCAATTTGTAGAAGTGATTATTGCGCCCAGCGTTGCCGAAGATGCCAAGCCAATTCTCGCGACCAAGCAAAATGTGCGGGTGTTAAGCTGTGGCGAATGGGCGGATACTGCTACGCCACGCTTTGATTTCAAGCGGGTCAATGGCGGTTTATTGGTGCAAGATTATGATTTAGGCGCGGTTGAGCGGGCTGATTTGAAAATTGTCACCAAACGCCAACCCACTGAACAAGAAATTGCTGATTTATTGTTCGCATGGAAAGTGGTCAAATTTGTGAAATCCAATGCGATTATTTATTGCAAAGAAGGCACGACGATTGGGATTGGCGCGGGACAAATGAGCCGAGTGTACAGTGCGAAAATTGCCGCAATTAAAGCGCAAGATGAAAAATTAGTTGTGCCTGGTTCGGTGATGGCTTCGGATGCGTTTTTCCCATTCCGTGATGGAATTGATGCAGCAGCAGCCGCAGGCATTACCGCCGTGATTCAGCCTGGCGGTTCAATGCGCGATGCTGAAGTGATTGCTGCCGCCGATGAACACGGCATTGCGATGGTGTTTTCTGGCATGCGTCATTTTAAACATTAGGCAGTACTAAATATTTCAGGATTATCTGAATTAAGCAGGGTTAAACCCTCATCCTGCTTAATTCTGATTCAGACAATAAATGACTAATATCCTTAGCTGTTTATCACCCTCATTGATGCGATGCTTTGTAAAAAGTTTATGGGATTATCTGAAATATAAATACAATCCCCTAGGCTTAAAGCCAAGATCACGATAAATGTCAATACAACCTAGTATTAACTATCCAAGTTTAGGTAAAATAGACCGCGTCTCAAACAGAGCTAACAGTGTTGGCTGTGCGCGTGGTGTTTCTCAAAAGGGGATGGGATGAATTATAAAACCTCTATCAAGACACTCGCCACTGTTATACACTGCCAAAGTGCGCTGTGGACGCGCATGTTGTAGCGTGAAGTCTCAGGGCTTCACGGGCGAGGTTTGTTGCCAAACACTCCACCGTTACCTAAAAAATTTTAGCGTAACAGTCGTTCAACCCTTCGCTTTAGCGAACCTAATGAGGAAAATCTATGAGCACTCATACGGTCACGATTACCGATAATAAAACGGGTAAATCTTTTGAATGTCCAGTTAAAGATGGCGTTCACGGTCAGTCAGTTATTGAATGCCAAGCTTTAGCCAAAGAATTAGACATGTTCACCTTCGATCCCGCCTTCATGACTACCGCAAGTTGTGAAAGCAAGATTACTTTCATCGATGGTGACAAGGGTATTTTATTACATCGTGGCTACCCAATTGATCAATTGGCAGAACAAAGCAGCTATTTAGAAGTCTGCTATTTGATGCTCTACGGTGAATTACCCACCAAGACGGAGATGGATAACTTTACGCAAGACATTTATCGTCACACGATGTTAAATGAAGGCTTGTTAAAGTTTTACAATGGTTTTAGACACGACGCACATCCGATGTCCATGTTAGTCGGCGTGGTCGGCGCAATGTCCAGTTATTATCATGATTCTATGGACATTAGAAATCCCGAACACCGCAACCTGTGCGCTTTACGCTTAATTGCTAAGATGCCCACGATTGCAGCCAGCAGCTACAAATATCTGATTGGTCAACCCGCAGTTTATCCTCGTAATGATTTAGGCTACGTCGAAAACTTCCTGCACATGATGTTCTCCGTGCCTGCTGAAGATTACAAGTTCAATCCTACTGCTGTGAAAGCATTAGAAACCATGTTAATTCTTCACGCTGACCACGAACAAAATGCCAGTACCTCCACGGTACGTTTAGCAGGCAGCTCTAACGCCAATCCTTTTGCTTGTATCGCAGCAGGCATTGCAACCCTCTGGGGACCTGCACACGGTGGCGCAAACGAAGCTGTAATCCGCATGTTGCAAGAAATCAAATCTCCTGCAAATGTTGAAGACTACATCGCAAAAATCAAAGACAAAGACAACAGTGCACGCCTCATGGGCTTTGGTCACCGTGTTTACAAAAACTTTGATCCCCGCGCTACCATCATTCGTGGTATCTGCCATAAATTGTTGGAAGAAATGGACACTTCCGGTCAACAACAAGATATGTTTGAAATCGCTATGCGTTTAGAAGACATCGCGTTGAAAGATGATTACTTCATCCAACGTAAACTCTATCCTAACGTCGATTTCTACTCAGGCATCATCCTCAGTGCCCTAGGTATTCCTATGAACATGTTCACAGTGATGTTTGCGATGGCACGTACTGTAGGCTGGATTGCCCAATGGATGGAAATGATCGAAGACCCCAGCACCAAGATTGGTCGTCCTCGTCAATTATACGTTGGCGCAACCAAGCGCGACTTTATCCCCACTGACAAACGCTAATTCATTGCGCTGTTGTTAAGTGCGACACTCTCCTCAAGTTTTGAGGGGGGTGTTATTTTAGAAATGTTTTAAGATTTCCCTGTAGACGTATCTGTTATTCTGATTTACCCTATTCTTGCCTATCAGCCCCACCACGCTTTATAAGATAGGCACTGTATCCGCAACATGCAGATTTTCTGAAAATAATCAATTATAAAACTGGAGGATTTATGTCTAATCGTGAAGTGGTCATTCTCAGTGGCGTTAGAACGGCAATCGGTGATTACGGCGGCTCTTTAAAAGACAAGCCTACCACTGAATTAGCCTCCGCCGTGGTGCGTGAAGCTGTCAGCCGCGCCAAAGTTGACCCCAAAGACGTAGGACAAGTGGTTTTCGGTAACGTGATTCACACCGACCGCCGCGACATGTATATTTCTCGCGTGGCTGCTATTCAAGGCGGCTTACCCATCGAAACTGCCGCTTACACTTTAAACCGTCTGTGCGGTAGTGGTTTACAATCTATCGTGAATGCTGCCCAATGTATCGCTCTGGGTGATGTCACCGCTGCGGTTGCTGGTGGTGTAGAATCTATGAGCCGTGGACAATATTGGATGCCAGGTCTGCGTTGGGGTCAACGCATGAACGACGGTCAAGTTGTTGATGCCATGGTTGGCGCATTAACCGATCCCTTTGATGATTGCCACATGGGCGTGACTGCTGAAAATATCGCTGAAAAATGGGGTATTTCTCGTGCAGACCAAGACGAATTAGCGGTTTTGAGTCATCAACGCGCCGCCGCAGCCACCGCTAACGGCAATTTTAAAGAGCAAATTCTGCCGATCGAATTAGTCACCCGCAAAGGTACAACGATTTTTGATAAAGACGAACACATTCGCGGCGACATCACTGTGGAAGGTTTGGCTAAATTAAAGCCCGTGTTTAATAAGCAAGGTTCTGTCACCCCCGGCAATGCTTCAGGTATCAATGATGCAGCAGCGGCTGTGGTATTAATGGATCGTGCGGCTGCTGAACAGCAAGGCTTAAAGCCAATGGCGCGTTTTGTAGCTTATGCACACTCAGGTGTCGAACCCAAGTACATGGGTATCGGTCCTGTGCCTGCAATTAAAGCCGTGTTGGAAAAAGCGAACTTAACCATTGCTGACATCGACGTAATCGAATTAAACGAAGCTTTTGCAGCCCAAGCTTTAGCCGTGGTGCGTGATTTAAATCTGCCTATGGACAAAGTCAATCCTAATGGCAGCGGGATTTCTTTAGGGCATCCTATCGGCGCAACGGGTACTATCGTCACCGTGAAGGCTTTGTATGAATTACAACGCACGGGCGGTCGTTACGCATTGATTTCTATGTGTATCGGTGGCGGTCAAGGGATTGCTGCGATTATTGAACGTTTGTAAGCACAAGTTTTAGACCGCCCTCTTTTTCAAAGGGGATGAACTTAAAAGCCCCGATGTTTCTTGTGAACATCGGGGCTTTTTGTTGTCTGAATCAGGATTTACAGGATTATCCGAATTAAGCAGGATTAACCCATTACGATAATAATGTTTTTCTTTAATCCTGAGAATCCTTTAATCCTGTAAATCCTGATTCAGACAACAAGACCTCCCAGACAAACATCCGAGAGGTCTATGGCAACACGCTGCGAATTTTAGCCAAAATTCTTAGCAGCAAATTCCCAATTCACTAAATTCCAGAACGCTTCGACATACTTAGGACGTGCATTGCGGTAGTCCACATAATACGCATGTTCCCACACGTCACAGGTCAACAAAGGCACATCGCTGGTGGTTAAAGGCGTTGCGGCATTGCTGGTGCTCACTAAAGCTAAGCTACCATCGCTCTTTTTCACCAACCAAGCCCAACCAGAACCAAAAGTACCGATAGCGGTTTTGGTGAATTCTTCTTTGAACTTATCAAAAGAACCGAAACTGCTGTTAATCGCATCGGCAAGTTCACCCGTGGGTGCGCCGCCGCCATTGGGGCTTAAGCTGTTCCAATAGAAGGTATGATTCCACACTTGAGCAGAATTATTGAAAATCCCTGCGGAAGATTTCTTCACGATTTCTTCTAAAGATAAGTCTTCAAACTCCGTGCCCTTGATCAGATTATTCAAGTTGGTCACGTAGGTTTGGTGATGTTTGCCATAATGGAATTCTAAAGTTTCTTTAGAAATATGAGGAGCTAAAGCATCAAGCGCGTAGGGCAGAGCAGGTAAAGCGTGTTCCATATTAAAATCCTTAAGTGTTAATGTTGAAGTAAGCCACGAAGTCACATAGTATGAATCTATTGAACGCTTTTCAACTCCTCATTTAGATTTAGTCTATTTTTACCTGCAAGTTTTACTGGAAAAACGCGGATAATGATGATTTGTAGATAGGAAAAGCGGGATACCCTGTAAATTTTAGTAACTTATTAAATTTACAGGGTTCATAACAGTGAGGATTATTTAGCGGCTTGCTTAGATTCCAATTCCACCAACTTTTCTAGCAATTGCTCAATCTTGGTGAGGTGTTGCTCCATTTGTTCATGATGTTCTTTCATGTGCCCATGCTGAGCTTGATGGCGTTCATCACCGCAGCCTTGACCTGAAAATTGTGGAGCGCGGGGCGGATAAGCCATAAATTGGGGTTGTTGAGGGGACATCATCGGCATCGGCGCACCATAACCATAGTAAGGTTGCGCATAAGGCTGCATCATGGGCGCGGGGGTATAAGGTGCGGCGCGTTCTTCCATCATCATTTTACGCATCTCTTGCATTTGTTCTTGCATCAAACGATGACGTTCATTTGGGTCTTTCACTTCTTGAATCTTTTGCATCTCGGCTTGCATTTTTTGCTGATGTTGTTGGTGCATCATTGCAGGATTCATAGGCACGGCTGCGGTTGGCGCGGTAGGGGTGACAGCCTTAGTACTGTCTGCGGGCAAATCAGCTGCCATGGCAAACGAGCTGCTTAATACAAGGCTAATCAAACTGGGCAATACATAACGCATGAAAATCTCCTAATTTTGATGCTGCTACAGTGCAGTATTTTGAACATGATGTTCTGATAATAGCGATTAAAACGAAGTCAGTTTAAGAAGTATTCTATGGAAAAATCAAATATGAAGCTTAATTTAGGAGTTACGCAGTTGAATTCATAACTGTTTGATTTTTTTGTCTCGTTCTCACGCTCCCGTCTGGAAACGAGAAACAACTCATTGTAAATAAAAGAAGTCGTGTTTCAACTGTGTAACTCCTAAAAGTATTTAAAATTCATGGCTTATTACATCAACTGCGTAACTTCTATTAATTATTAAAATAAGCGTAATTTCTTAAAAGCTATCATAGCAGGCTCAAACCACAAATCAAGTAATTTGAAATATTATAAAATACTAATATAAAGAATTTTTATTGAACGAAAACTTGTAAAGCATTCACTGGATCATGTATCTTTCGCGTGCCTTCTGGCGGAATATTCTTAGAATAACCACAGCAAACCACAGGATAAAATTATGGCTTTAAATAATGTAAGTTCAGGCAAAAATTTACCTGATGATATTAACGTAATCATCGAAATCCCCGCGCACGGTGACCCCGTAAAATATGAAGTTGATAAAGAATCGGGCGCATTGTTTGTAGACCGTTTTATGAACACTGCAATGCACTATCCTTGCAACTACGGTTATGTTCCTCATACTTTATCCGAAGATGGCGACCCCGTTGACGTGTTAGTGATTACTTCAGTGCCCGTGATTAGCGGTGCTGTGATTCGTTGCCATCCTATCGGTGTGTTACGCATGACCGACGAAGCGGGCGTTGATGCAAAAGTATTGGCAGTTCCTAACGAAAAGCTGTCTGCTTTATACGGAAAAATTCAAAGCAAAGACGAATTACCCCCGATTATGTTGCAACAAATTGCGCACTTCTTTGAACATTACAAAGATTTAGACAGCAACAAGTGGGTAAAGGTTGATGGTTGGGACGATGCTGAAGCTGCCAAGAAAGAAATTCTTGACGGTGTCGCACGTTACAATGCAGCCCAAGAAAAACCCAATTTCTAAGTTGAAATTGGGAAACCCTTCTCCGTTGTGGAGAGGGGTTGTGAGTCCTCATTAGGCAACTTCTTCAATCCATGCGGCTTGGATTGCTTCTAAAATCTTTTCCCCTGAGCGTTGCGGTTCATCTGCAAATTCTTCCAGCGCACATACCCATTGATGTAAATCTACGAAATGAATATAACGCGGATCGCAATCGGGATATTTTTCTGCGAGTGCAATCGCGATTTCTAAAGTATCAGTCCATTTTAAGTGCATTGAGGGGTGTCCTGCGTGTCTTTGAGTAGTTGATAATAACAATAGGGATTTTTTATCGTAATTTCAAGTTAAACTCTCAATCAGAGCTTCCAGATTTTAAGAATGACTAGGCTCTTGGATAATTTAAATATCACTGTTGTAAGGAGAAAATCATGCCCCGTGTTTTAGTGCCTTTGGCACAAGGTTGTGAAGAATTGGAGGCGGTCACAATTATTGATTTGTTGCGTCGCGCTGAAATTGAAGTGGTAACGGCAAGTTTAGATGAAAAGCCCGTGTTTGCTAGTCGGGGCGTGGTGTTGATTGCCGATTGTAGTTTAGAGCAAGTCATGGATGAAGAATTCGATATGATGGTGTTGCCAGGCGGTGGCGAGGGCACGGAAAATTTAAACAATGATCCGCGTATTCACACACTGCTTAAAAAATTGCACGCGGCGGGAAAATATACCGCAGCCATTTGTGCCGCCCCAAAAGTATTGGCAACAGCGGGTTTGTTGGAGAATAAGCAAGCAACCAGCTACCCAACAGTATTGACGGAAATGCAGTTGCCAACTTTACATTTTATTGATGCACCGATTGTGCGTGATGATAAAGTGATCACTTCGCGTGGACCAGGTACTGCAATGGATTTTTCCCTAAGCTTGATTGAAATTTTAGTGGGGAAA
>JBDLSS010000153.1:0-3096 GCA_039799345.1 Pseudomonadota bacterium | reverse complement strand
TGCCGTTAATTTTGGTGGCAAATCAGCGGGTGCAAATTCCACGCTCGCCGCATATTAAAATGCTACAAGTCGGTGCGGGCTTTGACGTGGCAGACAATGAGATTGTGAAACAATTGAGCGCGGGCGATTTGGTGATTACGGCAGATATTCCGCTGGCAGATTTGGTGATTAAAAAAGGCGGGCACGCGCTGAATCCGCGCGGCGAGCTGTACACCGTGGATAATATTCAGGCGCGTTTGTCGGTGCGGAATTTTATGGAAGAGTTGCGCAGTTCAGGGATTGCGACTTCAGGGCCGCCGCCTTTAAATCAAGCGGATCGCCAAAGTTTTGCCAATGCCTTGGACCGATTTTTAAACAAATTATGCCACTGAGTTCTGATGCACTGCCCTTATGTGAAATCAGGAGTCAGAGGAGTTCATCGGGTGTACAAGACGTAAGCCTCATACACCTGATGACGCTATAAGATTGCAAATCGTAAGGGGGCGACCACATACACCCTGACTTGAAAAACTAAATTGCAATGATTTTGTTAAGAAGGCACTTCATATTCTTCATCATTTAATAGCATGCCTTCATCATCAGGCAATAAAAGTTGTTGTGCAGATGAAAGCGGGAAATCACAACGGAACAAGCTTCCTTCTCCTACCGTGCTTTCAATATGCAAATTTGCATGATGCCGATTCAACACATGTTTCACAATGGCTAAACCCAAGCCCGTCCCTCCCTGACTGCGAGAACGTGCCACATCAACCCGATAAAAACGCTCAGTTAAACGCGGTAAATGTTCAGGCGCAATGCCCTCACCAGTGTCGAGTACAGAAAAGTGAATACCCTCAACATCCGCATACCAGCGAATTTGAATTTTTCCTTGAGTGATGGTGTAACGTACGGCATTAAATACTAAATTAGAAAACACGCTGCGCAATTCTTCGGGAATGCCATAAATCATTAAGTCAGGATCAGCTTCTAAAATAATTTCATGCGCTATATCGCCACTGACAATACGCGCTTCTTCAGCAATACTTTCCAATATTTCAGTAACATAAACCTGTTGTAACTTTCCCATTGGAATGTCAGATTCCAGTCGCGACAATAGCAGTAAATCATCTACGATGCGCTGCATTCGCGTCGTTTGTTGTGCCATCAATTGCAGGGGACGTTCCCATTGTTTAGAAAACTCGTCTTCCGCATCTGACATGGTTTCGGTAAAACCCGCAATTACCGTCAACGGTGTGCGCAATTCGTGCGAAACATTTGCCACGAAATCGCGACGAATTTGTTCTAAACGGTGCAAATTGGTAATGTCCCGTGCCAGCAACAAATGCCGATTGTCCGAATAGGGCACAATATGCAAACGTAACATGATGTTGCTGTCTGAAGGTGAGGGCATTTTGATAGAATGTTTCTCGTCACCACTGTATAAATATTGCTGGAAAATTGGGGCGCGAATTAAATTCGTAATCGCCTGCCCTAAATCTTGTGGGGTTTTCAGTCCCAGTAATTGCGTGGCAGCTTTATTTATCCATTCAATTTCACGTCCTCCCCCATATAAAACCACTGCGGCATCGGGCATTGCTGCTGTAGAACGTTGAAAATGTTTTAACATGGTGGCAAGTTTACGCTTGCGTTTGCGGTTGCGTAATTGTAAACGATAGAGTTGATAAAACACCTCGCCCCAAATACCGACGGCATCAGGAATGGGGGTTTTCTTTTGAGATAGCCATTCTTGAAGGTTGCTTAAATTGCGCAGATGACGAATTAAATAGGCACTCACTGCAATAAGTAAACAAAAACTTAAAGAGAAATTGCTTAATAGTGCACCGAGCAGGGCAGCTGCTAACAAGCCTACAATTCGCCAAATTTCTTGAAACCAAGGACTGGACATAATCTCTTCTTCCACTGAATGAGTTGAGGATAACGCGTAGTGTATTTTAAACAATACCTATTTTGTTTTCTCTCCTGCATCCTTCACCGCTAAATATCTCGCACACAAAGGCTAGTATAAAGCGTCTATGTCATTCAGATGAAAATCTTAACTGAAGCCGCCAATTCCCTACAGCTAGCTAGGGCATGTCATCAATTAAGTTTTAACTGCGTCCCCCTAAAGAGGGCTAAACCTTAAAACCAGCCCCTAAATCCCCTAAAGGGGACTTAAAATATTAAACATTAAATAACTTGTTTGTATTTAGTTCCCTTAGGGGGTTGGGGGCTTCTTTAACGGTTTTTAAACGCGCTACTTTCTGTTAAAACCTAATTAATAACTCGCCCTAAGCATCTGAAGATAAAAATTTTTATTTTTAATTTTCCTTTAGGAAATTTAGGGACGTCCTTAAAGGAGTTATTTCGTTCCATGCTCTGACGTCAAAGCCATCAAGTTAAGCCTGTAGCCCGTATGGAGCGAGAAGTGGAATACGGGGAACTTAAGGACTGGCAGTGCTATCAGAATTGCCAGTCGGTAATCACGCTGGATTCAAAACCTGCTAGTTTTTTAAAACTTAACAGGTCTCATGTTCGATTTAAACCGTATGATTCTTTGTGTGATGCTTAACTTAACCTGAGTTGAGGATAAGAAAACTGTTTGGGCTGTGACGAGTTTATTGTCAGAATCAGGATTGACAGGATTATCCGAATTAAGCAGGATGAACGCATCATGTTGAAAGAAATTTTTTAATGCTGAAAATTCTTTAATCCTGTGAATCCTGATTCTGATAATCCCGAGTTCTTTAGCACTGCCAATGATTAATACTGCGGCATTTTTGTGGAAAAACGATAACCCACCCCACGTACGGTTTGGATAAGATGATCATAAGCATGCAAGGCAAGAGCTTTCCGTAACCGTCGAATATGCACGTCAACCGTACGTTCTTCAATATAGACATTGCCGCCCCAAACCTGATCTAATACCTGATTACGGCTATAAACCCGCTCGGGATGAGTCATGAAAAAATGCAGTAAACGGAATTCAGTCGGACCAATTTGCACCTCTTCATCTAATACGGTGACGCGGTGCTCGGCGGGGTCTAAAATCAATTCATTGACAATGATTTGTTCATTTTCCACGGTAGTGCTGGTGCGGCGTAATACGGCTTTAATTCG
>JBDLSS010000152.1:0-10037 GCA_039799345.1 Pseudomonadota bacterium | reverse complement strand
AGTATGAGATTAAGCTATTCATTTGTTATGAAGGGAATCAAATGCTTAAGGATGATAGTTGCTTAACTGTATATTATACATAATATTTATACTCTTTGATTAAGCCCTCCCCTTTAGGGGGTTGGGGGCTTCTTTAAAGGTTTTTAAACGCGCTACTTTCTGTTAAAACCTCATTGATGACTCGCCCTAGAGCGCGGTTAAATTTTTAAACATGGTGTTGTCGCTTCGGTTTTTATTATAATGTGCTGATGATAAATCCTCTCCCCGCTTTAGCACGCCGTTTATGGACACCCGCCCCTGCATTTTCTGAGGCTGGGATTGCCTATCCTAATTATTTACTCGAACTCACTTGGCTGTTATTGGGCAGAATTGCCCCTGAACAAATTTATGCCGAGGCTTTTCCCTGTGTTGCTTGGGAAAAACTATGGAATATGCCAGAGATGGCACGTTTTAATTATTATATTCAGCTACTTGAAGATAGCCAAAATATCAGTGATCCGCATTTAGCAGGCATTTTTCAACAAGCGCAAACCCAATTACAGCATGCCACCCAACTGACACAATTAATTGAACTCGTTTGCAGCATTCATCCTGAAGAATATGAAGATTTAGCAGACAGTTACGAACAACTGCTTGCCAGCAATGATTCGCATTGCCCATATTATCTTGCGCCGCCCGCCGCCTTGGTGGATAGCTTAGTGATTGCTTTGCAACCACAGCCCGGCGAATCGATTCAAGACCCCGTCGCCGCCAGTGCCAGCTTTTTAATTGCCGCAGAACAATACACCCATCTGAGCGATGACGAACTGCAACCCAGCGCGGAAACGCAATTATTAGGCAAAGACCGCGATTTAGTACGGGTTAGACTCGCGCTGATGAATTGTTTATTGCACGACATTTACCATCATGAACAAGTTCCCGTGCTCTGGGAAAAAATACCCCATACGCAAACTTTGCCGCCTGCCGATGTGGTTATCAGCAATTTATTATTTTGCAACGGCAACATTCCAGCAGATAAACATTTAATTTTAAAAGCATTACAAGCCATTTATCACAATTTAACGCCCCAAGGACGTGCGGCAGTGATTGTGCCCGATAAGCTGTTCAGTGCCAGTGGCAATGCCCGCCAAATTCACTACACGCTATTAGAAAGCTGTCATCTACACACCGTGCTGCGCTTGCCCGAAAATTTATTTTATCCTTATAGCTTGCCTGCACAGGTTTTATTTTTTCATCGCAACTCCGCCGCCAGCGCAAAAGATACCCCCATATGGTTTTATGATTTACGCCATCAAGCACAAGATTTTATGCAGTTTGTCAGTGCCTATGGAGATGACCCTTATGCCTTGCACCGCGAGGAAAAAAGTGAAAATCCGTGCTGGAAATCACTCAGCCGTGCGCAACTTGCAGCACAAGGGGATAATTTAGATTATTCTTGGATTGAAGAGCCTAGTAAGACCCCATTAGCAGAAGTTTTAGGTGATACGCTCAGTGCATTAGAAGATTTAAAAAGTTTATTGTATGCTGAGAATCCTAAACATCCAAATCAGACATAATAAGTTATGCTCGAGTCAAATATCCCTAAATATTGATGAGGTTATCACTCGCGCCTCCCTTAATCTCTCAGTGCGGCAACCGCGATGAGTACAATAAAAATGAATTTTACACAACGTAGAATCGAACAAGTTCAGATTTTTACCTTTACAGGTAGCCTTACCGCCAAAGAGGTTGCTGCCACCCGTCAACAGCTCCAACAGCTGATTCAAATCCCAGATATTTGGGTATTAATTGACCTCTCGCAACTCAATTTTATCGATGCACAAGGCTTATCCTTGCTGGTATTCGCACTGCGACGTTGTCACCAACTGCACGGTGAATTATTTCTACTTAAACCCAGCAATATGGTACGCAGTTTGCTTGAGCTTATGCGGTTACAACACAGTTTCATTATTTATCTTGATGAACATGCCGCTCTTCTCCATCTAAAACAACTACAAACCACGGTTCACTCTCCAACATCCTCATGTTAATTCTGCATTTTCTTTTCGTGCTGAGTCTGATTTTCGGACTAGGAGCTTGCACGCCCAATCCCGTGCCTGAAAAGTTTAATTTACCTCTACCACGCGAAGAAAATCCGATTACACCCTCTCAAAATTTGAAATTATTTCAAGAACAAATCCCTGAAAATGATAGTTATTTATTGGGCGCGGGCGATGAAATTACCATTGAAGTTTGGGGCTATCCCGATCTTTCAGGCAAACATACTGTAGGACCTGACGGCAAAATAACTTTACCCTTGGTTGGAGAATTTCGGGTAGCAGAACTCTCCCGTACCGCCGCCGCACAAACTATAGTTCAACAATATAATAAATATTACAGCAAGTTAAAAGCGAATGTCCGTGTAGATCGCTACGCATCAAACCGTGTTTTAGTCTTAGGACGAGTCAATAAACCCGGTGAAGTATTATTTGGCATGACCGCACCCACGTTGTTGGAGTCAATCGCTTTGGCGGGCGGCATTTTAAGCAGTCGGAGCATAGGAGGCGTTGGGGGTGTTCCCGCCTTGGGGGGCGAACAAAGTTTAGTTTTTAGCCGGTGTGCGGTGTTCCGTGGGCGTGATCAAATTGTGTGGATTGAATTAGCCCCACTACTTTCAGGCAAAGATTTGTCATTAAATATTAAATTACGACGCAATGATGTTATTTATGTACCTGAAGCAGAAGATAAATTAGTCTATGTATTGGGAGAAGTCCGCACGCCAGGCGCGTTTCGTTTAACACCGAATATGTCATTCCTAGAATTATTGTCTAAAGCGGGTGGCCCCACCCGTGAAGCGGCTGCAGGACGGATTAATTTAATTCGTCCTAAACAAAATATTAACGAAGAAATTGGCTTTGATGATTTGGTTAATCCTAATCCGAATCTTAACGTTGCCTTGCAAGAGGGTGATGTGATTTACGTGCCTTTGGGCACAGTTGCCAAAATTAATTATGCAATGCAAATTTTAACGCCCTTTAGTGCCGCTTTAGGGGTTTACTCAGATATTACTTCGATTCAAGCGAACTCACAGCGTTTGCAATTGGATAAAGATAAGTCTCAGCTTGAAAAAGACCGTGCCACACTAGAAGCGGAAAAAGCCCGCGCCGCTGGATTCCAATAAGCATGGCAGTTCAACAAGAAGAGGAAAAAATTGCTACGGGACGCTTTAAACCTTGGGTAAGTTTACGCAGACGTAAATGGTTAATTTTAGGAATTATATTATTTATCAATGCAATAGCTTTACCGATAGCATGGAGTTTAGGCGTATCCTATTATGTGACGCGTGCGGTGTTATTTGTCGCGCCACGTTTTGCCGCCAATTTAACCCCAGAAAAAGAATTAGACCTGCGGGGTGAAGAATATGTGATGTATACCTTGCAACAAGTGCGTTTATTGACCAATAGCGAAGTATTGCGTGAAATTTTACAAAATCCTGAAATTCGTTCCTTGTGGATAAAAGCAGGTATGAATGAAGAAGATGTAATAGAAAGCATGCGTAAGCTGATTAGTGTCGAAAGTTCACGGCGCAGCCCTTTTATTCTGGTTTCTATTAAAGGTAAATTTGCGCGGGGTTTGGATAAAACCGTGAACGCACTGATTGAGGTTTACCTTAAAAAATCGCAAGAAGCGAACTTGTACAACAGTAAGTTACGAATTACGAATTTACAACAGCGTCAAACCGAATTGATGCACAATATTCCTGAGTGGCACAGTCGACGCACCAAAATTTCTGAAGAATTAGGTGTGACTACTTTTCAAGAAACCAATCTTAATCCTTACGATGATATTCTGGTCAGTAATACCGTGGCGTATAACAATGCGCGGCGGGCGCGAGTTGAAGCCGAAGCGAAATTGAGCGCACTCGAAAAAACCGATAAAAAAAATACCAAATGGCAAAATCCTTTAGATGCTCAAGTCAATGAACAAGTTGCCAATGATTCCGTGCTGAAATCTTTTAAAACTAAGCTTACAGAGCGACGTGTGGACTTGATGACCCAACTGTTGGGGCTGACGGCGGAACACCCAACTTATCAGCGCACTGAACGTGAAATTGCCAAGATTGACAGTGATATTCAAAAAGCCACGGAAACCCTTGGTCAAGAAATTCGGGGACGAATTTTAGAACAGCGACGTGCAGAATTTATTCAGGCACAAAAAGTGGAACAAGCTTTGTCGGGCGAGGTGCAATATCAACGTGAACAAGCCAGTCATTACACCACCTTGTATAACGAAGCTTTGGCATTGAATCGTGAAATCGACCGCGCGTATAAACAGCTCGATGCGATTAATGAACGTATCAGTTATTTAAATATTGAAGCCAATGCGCCGGGCTTTGTGCGCGTGGATGCCTATGCCAAAGAACCACGTTATCCTGAAGCGGGTGGACGCAAGAAACCGTTCTTAATTGTTGTGGGTTTGTCTTTAGGTATTGCCTTTATTATTCCCATATTATTAGATTTATTAGATGGGCGCATTCAAACCGTGGGTGAAGTGCACAAACTCATGGGATTTGCACCACTGGCTTGGTTACTGGATCGTAAGGACGCGAGAAATCAGGAGCTTGCTCGCGATCAATTATTACGTCTAGCATACGCACTGCAACGGGAATATTTAAACAATAAAACCCGCTGTTATGTAGTCACTTCCATTAAGCCCCAAGGCGGCGCGACTAGTCTGTGTCTTGAATTAACGCAGATTTTAAATCAATTGGGGATTCGTAGCCTTGCGGTGGAATGCAATGCCTTCAAACCCGATGCCTGTTATGGCGAAGCCCCACAAGGTTTAGCACAATTATTCAGCAGCAGCAGCCTGCCCGAACAATTAGCCGAATCGATTTTGCCCGCCACCGACAATTTGCCACCACGTTTAGCTTTGGGCGAAAACTCGCAGCGTTATTTAATCACACAAGGGCGTTTCCCCGAAGTCATGGACGCGCTCAAAAATGCTTTCGACATGGTATTTTTAGACTGCCCCCCAATTTTATTATCCGCAGATACCGAGCTGGTTGGCAATCTTGCTGATGGGGTCTTAGTGGTGATTGGGGCGCGGCAATTACACGCGGGCGAATTGAAACGGGCGATGCGTTTGTTAGAACGGATTAAACCCAGTTTAGTGGCGACGGTTTTAAACCGTGTCGAGATTTATCAAGGCGGCGGTTATCTTAACGAGTTGCGCCAAGAATATGCCACTGGACGCAATTTATTACGCGGCAGAATTGCGCGTTGGTTGTGGAGAGCCTAATTATATAAACTAAAAAACTGTCTTATTTCTATAACAGTTTAAATTTTATTGTAAAAATACCGATAAAAACCGCTGTACGCCCTCATTTTTTATGATAGATTACAAAGACTCATAGGGAAACCTGAGCATGATGAGCCGATGTTATTGCCGTCATTTTGTTGCGTTCACAAGGCGGCATGTTGGAGTAGGAGGATGAAAAATGAGTCATGAAGAAGTCAATTATGCTATTGAGAGTCAAGCTTTTTTCTCAATGCTGAATCAACTGCGTGTTGAAAATAGCTTGGGGAAGATACCTCAATTACTATGGGCAAACAAATTAGGATTATTATTTGCTGCGCGATTTAATCAATATATTCATTTTAAGGATGAATTTATCGAATTATCAACATCGCAACTGGTGAATTTAAGTGAAATACTGCATCAGAGTTTTGGGATTGAAATTGCTGAGCGGGTGAAACCCTTATTGCTAAGTCCGCTACAACTGACTGAACTGAAAGCTTTAGGGACAAAGATTCCTGCACAATCTCAAACCACATCTTCCCTTACACTGATAGAACGCCTTAAAAATCTGCTGAAACGTTCTTTTTCACTTTCTATGTAATTCATCATAAAAAATGGCATCTAAACCAATTGGTTAGATGCCATTTTTACAATAAATTTGAAAAGCTGCTGTCATCTAAAAACTGATGCCCTTATGCTTTTTTAGCAGCCAATAAGGGATTCAACTCTTGTACTTGTTGCACAGTACTTTCTGCCCAATCCGAAAACTGTTTTTTGGTGTCTGTCAAAATTTCTAAGGTGACCTGGCTGTTGTTTAACAATTGCTTGTTAAATTCTTTGGCAACTTTGGATTGCACGGTAAAAATTTCTTGGGCAGGTTTCACTTCAGCACTGAGAATTTGCCCTTGCTTGATGCCGCTTTCAGCATAAATAGTGACCAGTTCCAATTGCTGTTGTGCAAGACTTAATGCTAAGTTATGGTTGATTTCAAAGAATTTTTTAAACGAATTGATGACGCTTTTGTGAATCTCTGCTGTATTCATGATAAATCCCCCTAAAATGAAATCTGACCGTTGGGTCATCTGAGCATGTTGCAGTGCAACATAGTGTTGCATTGCACAATAAGATAAATTATTGGGCTTGTCAATAGGGGGCAGCCGTTATTTATACGTGGGTGATAATCATAAAAATTCCGCTCTAAATCAATGTGATATTTGTGCGGAGATCGATATTTAGAACAGGTTTGCTTGCGGTTTCAATGAAGTATAGTTCATTCGTCATTGTTGACACCCTATCCCGTAAAAAACGCAGGATAGGGCAAATGGTTTAACCAAAAACTTGGGTTGTATTGGTCGGGCTGATTGGGGCGGTGGGTATTGTGGGTACAACGATAGGATCAATATTGGGATTATGACCTGCTGGGGGAGCTTGAACAATTAAAGTTTGGGCAACGTCAGCACTTTTGGAGGAGCTTTGTTCACCAAATTTTTGCATAACTTTTCCACCCATCAACACCCCAACAATGGTGGTAACGCTATCGGGAATAATTTTTAACTCGCCTGCTTTCAGGCTTGCCACACCCCAAATTGCCAGCACGCCCACCACCCATAATAGGAAGGCTAAACGCATAGAAGATAAATTGCCATTATCATCCTGTAAAAAACCAGTGCTCTTGCTCATTAAATCTTGTCCTTCTGCTAAAAGTGGAAGTTTATTTTAAGTGCGTCCCAGAAAAAGAAAGAAAATACCTAAGCAAATTAGCACAAGTCCAATCCAGTTGGCTAACAAAATAGGTTCTCTAAAAAATACTACAGCAAACAATACTGCGACTGCAGAGACACCTACTGTAATAACGGGCTGAGCCAAGGATAAGGGGACTATTCTCAAAACATATATATATCCAAGGAAGGCTGTCGCATAAAAAATACCTCCAATCCAAATCATAGGATTACTAATCAATGCGGCTAAACTGAAAGACCCAGCCAATCCTGAAGCTCCAATTTTTAAGAAAATGGAGGCTGCGGCACTGCATAATATACAACCCAGAAGTAATACAATACCACTCAAAACCTTTGCTCACGTGTTGGCAAAGCTAAAAATCCCATAATCAAGGATGTCATTAAAGTTATTCCACCAAGTAAAATCCACATGGTCGAAAAACTAATTGTTCTCAATAAGACTCCCGGCATCAGAGAACCAAACTTAACTGCACTCCATGCCATTAAAGCATCCAAACCTAAAAATACTCCACCTATCATCATCGATATCCCCAAGAGTCCACCAATTTCAAGGACTGGGGAGGCTCGCAATTTCTCGAGCAGCGAATGTCCTTGTAATAATCCTTCTCGTATTCCGAACGTTCTGATGATAATGCCTAGAGCAATTGCTAAAAAACCTAACACCACCCCAGTTTCAGCAAAAAACAAGGTGTGCACATCAAAAATGACTGAACCTATCTGGACAGGTTGATATAATAAGGCGGCATAACTTACGGTACTGACTAGAAATAAAATTAGCCCAGGGATTAAAAAAAGCCAGCGGGGACTAAAAAGTAACATAAATCGAAGATGTCTCCAACCATCTCGCCAAGGACGTAAGTGTGGGGGACGTGAACGACCATCTTTTGAAAGTGTTGTGGGAACTTCAGCAATACGCATACCAAACAAGTTGGCCTTTATCACCATTTCTGAGGCAAATTCCATCCCTGTTGTACGCAAGTCCATTTTCAAAAATGCATCTTTCCTGAATCCTCTCAAACCACAGTGAAAGTCTTTAGCTGGGCACTTAAACAGTACGCGTCCAACCCATGTCAGAATAGGATTACCAATATATCGATTTTTCCATGGCATCGCATCAGGAGCGATACCACCTAAAAAGCGATTACCCATGACAAGATCAAAACCTTCACCTAACTTTTGAACAAAGGGATCAAGATTACCAAAATCATAAGAGTCATCAGAATCTCCCATGATGATCCATTCGCCTTTAGCTGCCATGCAACCGTGAAATAAAGCAGAACCATATCCGCGTTGTTTGACAGCAACAACTCTAGCACCTAGAGATTCGGCTATCGCTTGTGAACCGTCGGTACTCCCATTGTCTGCTATCAGTACTTCTGCGGTTATCCCAGATCGGCTGATCCATGAATTGGCTTTATTAATACACAAAGCTAATGTTTCTGCTTCATTTAGACAGGGCATTAGTATAGTTAATTGCATTTAATATCTCTCGAAAACAAAAACATTGTTCAATCCAAGCTGAAATTTTTCACGCTTTACTAAACGCAGAGAGTGAGAAAAATAGGTCAGTAGTTCTTCGGGGTTAAAACCATGATGTTCTTCTAAGGCTTGCCCTTCTATGAGATGCAAGAACATTAACCCGTCTAATATCTTATCAACTAGAGGATGTGGAACTGTAATAATCAAACGACCTGTGGGTGAAAGCATCTTGCAAATAACGGCAGCTGATTGTTGAATATCCTCTTCTGAAAAGTGTTCGAACACTGCTAATGCAAAAATTGCATCATACATTCCCTGCATTTGAGACTCTTCAATAATCGATGGGAAAAATCCTTTTCTTAACTCTGAAGTAGAGCTGATATGGTTAGCCACTAACCTAGGATCAACACCATCTTGTCTTTTCGTAACAGGTTTAAGTTTTTGGAGTAAGTAACCATCATCACAACCGATGTCAAACACATTATTCATGATTTTGGGGGTATTTTTCAGCGCAATTCTTACACGCCAATATCGGATAAACTTATCGAGTAGCTTCACAAACAAATTCCTTAGTTTAATAAATGATAACGATTTAGGCGTTACGCAGTTTAATTTCTAAGCATATTATTTTACCGAAGTTATCATTATGCAATACACAATGATAACTTATTGTAAACAAAAGCTTATGATGTCACTACTTAATTCTTAATATTTGTATAGGAGAATACTAGGGGCTATTTTGAGAAATACTTTCGCCCACTTTGACACCAGCATGCTTATAGAGTTGCAGGGACAGCAAAGCTGCTAAGCATAAAATTGGAAACGCAGCTGACATGTACAATACGTTAATAGCATGAAATGAAGATATATCAACAAGTACAAGAAAAAATATTCTGGAAAAAAATAAACACCAGAGCGTCGTACTGACTATAAAAATATCGGTAAGCGCAGACTTTCCTCTAAAAATCAGAAAAACATATCTGCTGTATACAAAAACACCTACGAAAAATAGAAGTGGCATTATCCATTTATACAAGTCTGACAATAATATTTTAATCCGAGAAAATATTTCTATTTCTTTACTTATTCCAAAATTGGGTTGTTCACTTGCTGCTGGCATTGTCAAGGGTCTACCAAGAAAGTTCCTCACCGATTCAAGATGATCCATAGGTTCTATACTGGCTTTACCATTTACAATAATACCCTCTTGAACCATTGACATTTTTAGGGCATGAACTACTTTTTCTGGAAATTCTGTTAGTTGTAAGATGGAGATATTTGGCATAAGAGGAATCGGATTATATTTGCATTTTATATATCCCTTATTACAAGCTATATCTATTTCTTCTGTTATAGCAGTATAAAATGAGGCAGCATCAATGGGATTTTTATAGTAACCCTTGCGAGACACAGCATCTCTCAAAGACCAAACAAACCAGCCGCCTGCATAATCTCCACATGTCCATGGATATGCAGCACAACCTGTAGATGTCCAACCCTTACCCGTTCCTTCAAAGTAATCTTTTAATTGAAGAAAGG
>JBDLSS010000151.1:0-4326 GCA_039799345.1 Pseudomonadota bacterium | reverse complement strand
ACTGCCTTCCATGTCGTCTACAGACACGAAAGTCGGTTCACCGCCCATCGTCAGGCGCACATCGTGGGCTTGTAATTCCGCATCGACTTTATGCCCTAACGCATTAATCGCAGTCCACTGCATTTCGGTGTAGGGTTTGGTGACGCGTGGGTCTTCGTGAATACGTTGTACTTTATTGTGGAAGTCGAAAGTGACTTCGCACTTATCCATGCCACCCGTGACGGGGGCGGCATTACCAAAGTCAGGTGTGCACGCCAGCGGAATATGTCCTTCCCCAGCAAATAAGCCTGATGTAGGGTCTAAACCCACCCAGCCCGCGCCCGGAATAAATAATTCTGTCCATGCGTGCAAATCGGTAAAGTCCACTTCTGTGCCTGAAGGGCCGTCTAAAGATTTGACGTCCGCAGTCAATTGCACCAAATAACCTGAAACGAAACGCGCCGCTAAACCCAAATGCCGCAGAATTTGTACCAGCAACCACGCGCTGTCCCGACAAGAACCTGAACGTTTGGTTAAGGTTTCTTCACAGGTTTGTACGCCAGGTTCCATGCGCAAGGTATAACTAATATCGTTTTGCAAACGCTGGTTGATGGCGACTAAAAAATCCACCATGCGAATTTTTTTGTTGCGGTCAATCGGGCGCAACCACTCGGTGAGCAATTTGCCCTTTTCAGTAATTTCTAAATACGGCACTAATTCTTTAGCAAGTTTTTCATCGTATTTGAAGGGGTAATTTTCGGCATATTCTTCCAAGAAGAAGTCGAAAGGATTAATCACTGTCATTTCAGCAATTACGTCCACTTCGATAGACATTTCCGTTACTTTTTCAGGAAATACTACCCGTGCCAAATAGTTTCCGAATGGGTCTTGTTGCCAATTGAGGAAGTGATCTTTAGGTTCAATTTTCAGCGAGTACGCATGAATCGGAGTGCGGCAATGCGCCGCAGGACGCAGGCGAATGACGTGAGGAGAAAGATTGATCGGTCGATCAAAGCAGTAGCGGGTGTAATGATTTAGTGCAACTCGAATAGCCATAATAAGTACCAGTCATCCATTGAACATGCCGTGACGGCATTGCAGAAAGAAATGGGCGTTAGCCAAGAAGAATGCAGCTAGGATATAAAAATTTTGCTGCAAGTGCAAAATCCTTGAAACGGGGTCGATTTCTCAGTTTAAAATTTTGTAGTTTGTAGTATCTACGTGCTTTCAACAAAATACTAGGTTTATATTGCGTTTTGGTGTTTCTTTGGATGTTCAGAATATCGCTTTTTAAGCGCGATTAAGCCTTAATGTCGAGAAAATATTAGGCAATTCTGACCCTAAAGCTTTAACTCCACAATTTATAAATATTTTCTGAATCACTGGCACTCGCTAAATAGCTTTGTTATCTTTAAAGCAGCAAGATAACAACAATACACGCACTAAACGGAATAGTTCTTGCTACCTCAAAAGAAGTATTATCACCTGATAATTGGAGGATTTTATGTTATACCGCGCACTATTCAGCTTATTAGTCTTATTCACCACAACCCGCAGCGATGCCGTCGAGCACAATACTTTCTCAGCAACCTCTCCTCATCATCTTTCTGCTGAAACTTGCGGCAGTTGTCATAAACAAATCTTTGAGCAATGGAAGGGTTCAATGCACTCTCAAAGCTCTCCACTCAAAGACCCAATTTTTGCAGAAGTTTATAAACAGCTTGTTGGAGACCCCACTCAAGAAGGTTTGACAAAAAACGGGCAATATCCTGTTTGTTTAAATTGCCATGCTCCCAACGCTGCTAAAGATTTAAAAACCAAAATTGACGTGCAAAATTATCATGAAGGGGTCAATTGTGTGGTCTGTCATACCTTGAAAGACTACAAAGGGACACGAACAGAAAAAGGGAGTTTACGCTTTGGAATTCAGGCATATGAAGTTGCACCCGACCGTTTACAAGGACCATCAGGACGTTATCTTGCGCCCGAAGCCAATGCGTTTCATCCCTTCCAAATGGAACCTAATCAATTAATGTTGCGCACCAGTCGGGTGTGTATGGGTTGCCATGAACAATTCATGAATGAAAAAGGGGTGCCGATGTGTCAAACAGGTATGGAATATTCAGATATGAATGCGCCCGTCACATGTCAATCTTGTCATATGCCTAAAGTTGGCGAATCAACGGATCATAGTATGTTAGGTGGACACAGTGAAGGCATGTTGAAACGCGCCATCGTGGTAACACTGAAAACCAAAACCGATGGGAATCTCATCAAAACCACGGTGCGCTTACAAAACATGTTGCCGCATCGTTTCCCCACAGGTGTACCTTTTCGTAATGTTTACATGAAGTTAACTGCTTATGATAAGCAGGATCATTTACTATTTAATAATTTCAAAACCTTCCCACCCGACGCAAAAGATGATCCTAAAGCGATGTTTATGTATAAGCTTGTTGATGAAACAGGCAAAGCGGTTGCTCTACCTTTTAATGCTTCGGAAATGCTCAGTGATACCCGTTTTAAAGCCAGCGAATTGCGCGAGTTGGACTATAACATTCCCGCAAAAGATGTAGCCGTCATCCGTGCTGAGGTGATTTATCATCTCCTCACTCCCGAATTTGTAGACACACTGGGCTCAGGTTTGACGGGGGATTTAACCAGCTCTGCTGTGGCAGGTATCGCAGAAGTGAAGTTTTAAGACATAGGAGTTACGCAGTTAAAACACTCATTATTTTATTTACAATAAGTTAACATTGTGCATTGCATAATCATGTTTCTATTAAAATTAAATAATTACTGATTCAATTGCGTAACTCCTAAGATAAATAATTTGAGCGTGCTAAATAACCTGAGTTCGGGATAAGAAAACTATTTGGGCTGTGACGAGTTTATTGTCAAAATCAGGATTTACAGGATTATCAGAATTAAGCAGGATTAAACCTTATTCTGATTCAGACAATAAACGGCTAAAATCCTTAGTTGTTTCTACTCTAAATCCAAAATTATTGGTATCTTCTACAATCCACTTAAAATGGCAAATCCAAACGATAACCGCCTGTATTCGCATTAATATATAACAATGTTCCCACGCCAGAATCGCTAGGGTGCGCCACTTTTAAATCAAAGAGATTGTAGACTATATCAGTTGCTTTGGTAATCGGTTCATTCAATAAGCTAATCGGTGTCCATGTTTGCCCTGCATCCAAACTGTGCAGAATTTGGGTGCTAAACACGGTTTGCGGAGAATATTGCGCCACAAAAACCGCATATAAATGACTTGCATCTTTCGGATCAGTTACCACTCGCAACAAGGGATTATTGTCATTGCCCGCGCCGTACAATGCCACTGCCTGCGTTAAGCCCGTACTTTGCCACGTCTGCCCTTGGTCAGTGCTTTTTAATAAACTGACGCTAGTTAATATGGGATAACTTTCTCCCCCTGATGCAGTATTAAGCGCAGCCGACAAAGCATATAAAATTTCTCCCTGCGCCCCACCAACAAACACATCATAAGCGTCATTCAAACTAGGGGCGATACGTTGCCACCTTTGTCCTGCTCGCATAAACAGTGCGGTTTGCAAACTTGCATAATCTTCCGTAAAAACGTTGCTTAATAAATATTGAGTATTCCAAGGGGTAAATAACACTTTTGCGACAGAGGGATATAAGCCTGCCAGTGAATCACTGTGTTTTAAACCGTCTTCCTGTTTAAACCACGTATCGCCACCGTCTTCACTTTTAAATAAATAATCCACCACGCTGAGATAGACTTGCTTAGAATCATAAGGCGAAACCACAAAATAATAAGCCGCTGCTGAATAATTGGGGTTTGCAGGTAAGGCTAATGTTGCCGATGCTTTCCAAGTCTCGCCCTTGTTAGCTGAAGTATAAATACGCCCTTCTTTGTTGGTATAAATGTAAAGTCGGTCTTGTGCGACTGCCATCGTGCTGATGTCTGTGTCATCGGCTAAAAAATCGCGCTTCAAGAATGACCACGTATCACCATAATCTGTACTATAAAATGGCATTTTTTGACTGTGGGCATACAGCACATGAGAAAACTGAGACCCTGTTAAAACGCTATTTGTCGATTTATCGACCGCAACCCATTCCCAAGTTTCCCCTGAATCCGAGCTATTGAACGCCGTATTTTGCTCTGTACTGCTCACATACACTTCACGGGTTTGTTGTGGATTAATTTTTATGTAGTTCACACGCATACTGGGTAAACCCGTATTGCGTTGTAACCATGAGCCGTTGGGTTGCAGTTGATATAACTGTCCAGCCTCTGTGGTGCTGATATATACATTTACCCCTTCCGCAGCAATTGCCACAATGGATTAG
>JBDLSS010000150.1:0-7497 GCA_039799345.1 Pseudomonadota bacterium | reverse complement strand
GTGTGTTTAAGTATGAGATTAAGCTATTCATTTGTTATGAAGGGAATCAAATGGTTAAGGATGATAGTTGCTTAACTGTATATTATACATAATATTTATACTCTTTGATTAAGCCCTCCCCCTTTAGGGGGTTGGGGGCTTCTTTAATCTTTTAGCTTTAACCGCATAATTTCTAATTTTTATTTAAAAAATCATCGAATACCGTGCATTTTGCCATATTTTACAAGGCAAGGAGAGGGATTATTGCGTTCGCAGTTTCAAGACTGGCAGTCCTCACAAGATTGCCAGTCCTGAATTTAACGCGGGATTAAGCCGCTTTCGGCTTATCAGGAATAATATTATTCAGAATGGGCGCGGGTTGATGAGTCAACATGCTCAATAACACCGCAATTTTTTCCCGCATATCACGGCGATCCACAATCATATCAATCACACCGTGTTTTAATAAAAACTCGCTGCGTTGAAAGCCTTCAGGCAAAGTTTCGCGCACGGTTTGCTCAATTACACGCGGCCCTGCAAAACCAATTAAAGCATTGGGTTCTGCAATATTAATGTCGCCCAACATTGCCAAACTGGCAGAAACTCCACCCATTGTGGGATCGGTCAAAACGGCAATATAGGGCACATGATGCTGACTGAGACGGCGTAAAATCGCGCTGGTTTTCGCCATTTGCATTAATGAAAACAAAGCTTCCTGCATCCGTGCCCCGCCGCTTGAAGTAAAGCACACAAAAGGAATGCGCTGTTCTAAAGCTAATTTCGCCCCGCGCACAAAACGCTCGCCGACCACGCCGCCCATCGAGCCGCCCATGAATTCAAATTCAAAAGCGCACGCCACCAAAGGTAAACCCAAAACTTTGCCTTGCATTGCGACTAAAGCATCTTTTTCAGATGTGGCTTTTTGAGCTTGGGTCAAACGGTCTTTATATTTTTTGCTGTCGCGGAATTTCAAACGATCTGAGGGCACTAAATCTGCCCCGATTTCTTCACGCTCTTCAGGGTCAAGAAAATGTTCTAAACGTTGCCGTGCGCCAATGCGTAAATGATGGCTGCATTTGGGGCAGACGTTGACATTGCGTTCTAATTCAGCACGATATAACACCGATTGACACACAGGACACTTAATCCACAGTCCTTCGGGCACAGTGTGATTACTTTTTTTGCCTTCGGTGCGAATCCGAGAGGGTAATAATTTTTCAAACCAACTCATAATTTTTCACGATAGGTAGCTTAGAGTGAATGAAATTAGACGGTGCTCCGCGTTAAAAAACTGTGGCGGAAAATCACCGTCTAACGGAAGTTCATCGCAGTTTTATTGGGGCACTGCTTCAGTCAACACGAATTGAGACTCACCCGTTGCCGTGCTGCTTTGTTGCAGGCTGACTTTGTAATTGATGTTATCAACCGTGACGCTCGGCAAAGTCACTTTTCCCGTTTGGAAATTAAAAGTCGCATGGGTAATTAAGCCACTGTTTGCAGCAATGCCATGACTTTCCAACAAGCTAAATTTCAGCGGTGAGCTATTCGGAATAACGCGCATTTTAGCATTGAACGTGCGGCTTGTGCCGTCGCTGAGTAAGACATCGACTGCTGGCAGTTGTAATTCGCCCTTGCTTGAACTGTAGCTTGCGCCCGTGAGTAAGTTATACACATATTCTGCAATGTATTTATGCCCAGCGGTGGTGGGGTGCAAGGAATCCCAAAATAAATACTGATCGGGATTGCTGCACGCGGTGTTATCCACCAAGCAAACATTAGTCACATCGCTAAAACCATATTGGCTGGGTTGGGAGACCACACTTTGCAACAGGCTTTCAATATCCACATAACCCACTTTTAAACTGAGCTGCTTGAGGCGGGCGATTAAAGTTTGATTAAACGCGCTGCTGAGTTGGCTAGCACTGGCGACGCTTTGTAAATTCATGGCTTTCGGGGTTTGCCCCAAATCAGGCAGCCCTAATACCAAGAAATTGCTCGCACCCGATTTTGCCAAGCGGTCAATGCCTGTCATCACATTATTCACCGCAAACGCCACTGCGGTATTGGCATCGCTCACGCCATTGGTAAAATCATTTGAACCCACCCAAATAATATATAAAGCCTGTGTGTCAGCTCTGGGATTAGCTTTCAAATAACTGTCTAGTTCTGAATTAAATCCGGGTAAAAATGCGACTTCGTTACCGCTGCTCATCGCGCCCGCCCAAGCATAATTATTGTTGGCGTTGTACGGAATCGCCAAACTGTCGGATAAATATTCAATCCACAATTTGCCATTCGATAAACGCCCTTGATAATAAGGGGCTTTGGGTTGTCCCACGAAAGCAAATAAACGTCCTGTATCGCTTAAACTGTCGCCAAAAACATAAACTTGGCTATACAGCGCGGCGTGACTGAGTGCAGGAAAAATTAAAATGACTAGTACAAAAAGACGACGCAGAAAAGTTGCAGGTAACATGCAAGACTCCTGTTGACAACAGTTGCGGTGGTTTAAGCACCCGCTTTGGAAAGTTCCAGATAAAGTCGCTCAAATTCCGCCGTGATTTTATGATCTTTGGCAAAAAATACCAAAGGCGTGGAAAGTTGATGAGATTCTCGGATTTTAACTGAGCTGGAAATATAACTTTTTAACACAGGTAAACCTTCGGCAATTAGCTCATCAACCAATTGCGTGGGTAATTTGGCGCGGGGCTGAAACTGATTGACCACAATGCCTTCAATTTGTAATTCTGAATTATGATCTTGTTGAATTTCACGCACATTGGCTTGCAAGGTGTACAAAGCTTTGCGTGAAAAATCATCGCAGTCGAAAGGAATCAAACAGCGATTTGAGGCAATTAATGCTGATTGGGTGTAAAAATTCAAAGCGGGCGGGGTGTCGATATAAATCTCGTCAAACTGCTGACTCAATTCCTTGAGTGCATCGCGTAATTTATAGATTTTGTAACGCGATTCTAATTTGCCCTGCAAACTGCTTAACTCTTCTGAAGACGGCATAATACTGAGGTTTGCAAAGGGCGTGGCATGGACAAAATTTTCAAGTTTTTCAGGATACAATTTAAAATTTAGCATTTGGTCGAAAAATGCCCCAACATTTAATTTAATGTCTTCAGCGGCATTGCCCAATAAGTAATGTGAAGAATTGCATTGTGCGTCTAAATCGATGACCAAGGTTTTTTTGCCACGCGCCGCACTGATGGCGGCTAAATTACAGGTGATGGTGGATTTTCCCACGCCACCTTTTTGATTAAACACGACACGCCGCATAGTCTTCTCCTAATTATTGTGAATGAAATTATTTATTAATTGCGTCGCTAAACCTCAAAAGGGAAGTATAAGTAGCTACACATTTTTAACCATTGTTATCTCGTTCCAACGCGGGAGCGTCACTGTCATGGAATGCGGGAAATTTTGACGTTTTCGCATTGGAATGAGATGGTTTATTTTACAATCAAACAAATAGTTATAACGTAATGTAGAGGGCGATATTTTAGGGAGTTAGAAACAATTAAGCCTCAAATTCCCAAGTTTCACCAAGCTTCATTTGAGCTACAACTGCTAAATCCCCTTTAAGTATTCATGAGGCAGTTGACTCATCATTTACCGACGGGAGCTTGCATCATGAATGGATTGCCGGGATTTGGGGGTGCTTGTTGAGGCATTGCACCCGCAGCAGGTTTCGGTTCATCTTTAATCAAAATATCCCCAAAAGGTGTGCGTACGCGACGTTGTCCGGGCGGCACTTGGTCATCAGGAATAATGTGTGGACCAGGCGGAGGCACAACGACAGGCGCGTCCGTAGGTTTTGCCGCCGCCACCGTGGGCAGGGGGCTGTGAATAAATAATTCTGTCAAAGGCGCGTCTTTCACATTGGTCGCAGCGGGGTCGCGTAAAAACACCGAACGCTTGCCGACTTTTGCCAGCACCCATTCTCCGACATTATCCCCTTCTTTTAAGGAAACTTTGCCGCCATCCATCGAGAAATGTGCAAGGCGTTTTTCGCCCACCGCAGAAATCCCTTCCAAACTAATTTCACCTGCAAAACTTTGCAAACTACAGCACAATGCCATTAATCCGACTGCTAACTTTTTCATCATGACTCGATCCTGTGTTCAGGTCTAAAAATAAAGGCGCATTTTATAACGGCGCGAAATTGCCGACTAGCACTTCTGGATAACGATGGCTTTGTTGGGCTTGGTCAGTCACTAACACACTCCATCCGCCCGCATCGCCCCATAAATTCCCAAAAGTCATATTCGGCAAGCTATCGCGCGGGTAAGCATAGCTTAGCGTATAAATCTGATCTCCATTCGGTAAATTTTCAAACCAGCGCATCGGTAAGCGAATGCCTGTGGAAATTTGTTGCAAACTCACGCTTTGAATCGGATATAAACCTTCGCGCACAATGGCTTTCACCGTGAATTCAGTTTGTTGACTGTCCACTAAGGCGGGATCAAGCCCTGCCGCCAAGACTTGCGCCTGCACCCGCCGCGTGCCTGATTGGCGCACAGGTTCAATATGCAACACGCTAGGTGCTGTGCTCAAACTCGGATTGCTGCCCACTTCCAAATTGGGGAAGGCGTGAAATTGTCCCGACTGGTCAATCGCTTGGACACGTAATTGTCCCGATTGATCGCCAAATAAATTGGTGAGTTTGCCCGTGCTAAATGAACCTTTTGTAAACGGGAACACCGCTTCATAACGTTGATCACCGTTCGCATAGCTCGCAACCTGTTGTAAAACTAAAGTAAATGGACTGTTATTTTGCATCAAACGCACGGTTTGCACTGCTGCACCGCCTGCGCGCACGATGGCAAAAATTTTCACGCTGGTGTCGGCAATATCCACAATCATCGGGTCAAAACCCGCCAATAATACTTGTGGGCGTAAACGCGCCGCGCCAATCACATTGTCCGATGCTGTGCTGCGCTCAATCACCGAAATCGGCAGGCTATAAGTCGCGGTTTGCGGCGTGCTGGTGGAACTGACTTCTAAAGTCACGTTATACGTGCCCGCTTGGGTGAAAGTATGCGCAGGATTGGTATCCGTGGACACTTCACCATCGCCAAATTTCCACAAATAATTCAAGCTATCGCCCGAAATGCTGGGGCTGGATTCATTGTTGAAAAATACCCGCAAGGGCTTTTCACCAAACAAGGGCGTGTTGCGAAAACGTGCCGTCGGCGCAAGGCTGCTATTGCTGACTTGAATCGCTTGCGCACTGCTTAACACTTGTTGCTGGGCATTGTGCGCGGTGACGCTGACGGTGAATTGTCCGACGGCGGGATAACGGTGGCTGACAATCGAATCACTGCTGCTGGTGCTGGGCGTGCCGTCGCCAAAATCCCAAGTTAAAAACGTGGGTTTAAAGCTTTCGGGCAGCCGAGCTACTAATAAATTTTGCAAGGAATCGCTTAAGCTTGCCGCGTTTTCAATGGTAAATTTGCCTGTGTCGGTATTGCTCGCAGGGTTCACACTGAGGCTATACGTGCCTAAGGTATTGTCTTTATAAGAAGTTGCCTCTACAAATAAATCGCCCGACTGCCACGGGGTGTAGCGCACACGGTTGGCACTTTGGCGTAATAATTGGTTGTAGCTGTCGTACACGTATAAATAACCATCGAAATTATTTGCTTTTAAATCAAAGGCTAATTCTTGCCCCGCACTCACCGAACTGATGCGATAACGATCACCGAAGGCACTGGAACGGGTTTGTGAACGGCTGTCAGAAGAAGCTAATTCGCCTGTCACTGTGTTGGAAACAGGTAAAATAATTCCACTGGCAGCGGCGGCAATCGCAACAGGCACGCTTTGCACGGAACGTAAGCCTTTGTCGTCTTTGGCAATGAGGCTGACATTGTAACGCCCTGCTTGGGTGAAAGTGTGGGAATTGCTTGCCGCCGCGCCACAATTCACCGCGCTGCCATCGCCAAATTGCCAACAAAGTTCCACAATCGTACTGCCTAAGCTCGCGCTGAAATCGGTGAAATTAATCGAAGCAGGGGCGGTAAAACTGTCGGCGGCAACATCTAAAGCTGCAAGGATGGGCGCACGAGCCACCGCCCCTTTTTGAATTTCTAAGCTGTAATCACCGCGTCCGCTAGCATTGTAGCTGGTGGCTTCAATATAGTAAGTCGCGGATTTGGTTGCGGTAAAGGCGAGTTCTGCATTATTGCTGCTGGGGCTTGCGTTATCATTTTCCGCAATCAGATTTTTGCCTGCGACATCGTCGTATAAATACAAGTAGGTATTAAATGCGGCGGACAGGCGAATATTGACTTGTTGCCCCGTGGTTAAAGGCAGCGCGTAGGCATCGGCGACGGTATATAAACGGCGGTGGGCGGGGGCTGAACTGTCTTGTAATGTGCCTTTGCGGACTTCGCCTAAAGTTAAAAAGGTGGCTTTGCTGAAATCATTGCTTGCGTTAATTGTGGGCGCACTGAAATTCCGTAATTGGCTACGCGCGGTGCTGTCCATGCCGTCGTATAACACGCTGGGATTATTATAAATTGCGCCTGCGATTTGTTTAGCGATGTCGTTGCTTTGAGCTTGGGCGATGAAATAAATCAAGCGCACCGTGGATTTTGCGGGCACGGTGAGCGTATAAATCCAGCTCAGTTGGTTGCCTGTTAAAGTGACTTTGGGTTTGGTGGTGCTGCCGACTTGGGAATGATAATGCAGTACGCTGGGCGCGGTGACTGTGCCCGTGGTTTTGGCGCGGGTGATGAGGAAGTTGTCTTGCGAGCTGATTAATTCTACGTTGCCGCCCAAGCTGCCATAGACTTCAACTTCGGCATCACGTGAGGTGTCGCTGGTGTTGCGCAATACTTCAGTATAACGGGCAAAATTCAGCATTTTGGCAACGTATAAACTGCGTTCAACTTGTAGCCCGCTGCTGGGTTCGATAAAAGTCGCGGCGTTGGCTTCGCGTCCTTGTGCGGTGAAACCGCTGATATTGCCTGCGTAATTTGTACGATTGACCCGTAAACGGTACATCCCTGCAAAAGCGTCAATACTGCCGCGTTGTAACATGCCATCTTTGCCGAAATCATAGACAAAGTTTTCACTGTCAAGTAGTTGCACCACGGCAAAACTTGAAAACGGGCATAAGCATAATAACAGGGCAAGTCCCCTGTACCAATTGGGTTTTAGCATAGTCACTCCATGAGGGATGCTGCGGTGATAAGAGATAGCAGCTTGATTTTAACAGCTTAGTCGCTTTATACCGCCTTGCACCTAGAGCGTCAAGCAATGTGGGGTGAGGAGGAGATTCGCTTTTCCGCTGGGGCAGGTTAAATGCTATTATTCTGTATAAATGAAGATTTAAAAGCAGCTCCTAAATCCCCTAAAGGGGATTTTAAAAGATAATATTTTTAATATTTAGCCCCCTTTAGGGGAGGGCTTAATCAAAGAGTATAAATATTATGTATAATATACAGTTAAGCAACTATCATCCTTAAGCATTTGATTCCCTTCATAACAAATGAATAGCTTAATCTC
>JBDLSS010000149.1:0-6400 GCA_039799345.1 Pseudomonadota bacterium | reverse complement strand
TTTTGACAGATGCTTTTAAAATGCAGTATAATTTGCGGTTAATTCCACCAATGACACGGATTTTTAGTGTACTGATTTGGAACGCATCACTAAAATGTTGCACTTGCACAAATCATCCATTAGAAATCATGCACTGTGCGCCCTCTTCCTAATCTGGTTCACAGTCAGTCAGTGCGTGTGAGTAGCCACTCTCCCACCCTAATATTTCATTTAGGTAATGCTAATGCGTAAATCCAGTATTGCCATACTAGCTTTTGTTTTAGTTAGTAATTTTGTCATTTGGGCAATGTTTAATTTGCCTGAAAGTGCACAGGTGTGGTCGGGAACTATTCGCGGGGTTTCTTTCAGTCCATATCAAGCGGAACAAAGTCCCTTCGAGAAAAAGTTTCCTTCTCCACAAGACATCGAGCATGACTTGCAGTTTTTGCAAGACAAAGTCACCAGCGTGCGGACATACTCCTCAATGGATGGCATTGAAATTGTGCCGCAATTGGCGGGACATTATGATTTGCATGTGACCGCTGGCGCGTGGATCGACCACCGCCTAGAACGCAATGAAATTGAAATCCGCAATCTGATTAAAAATGCGCAGAAATATCGCAATATTGATCGGGTTATCGTCGGTAACGAAAGCATTCTTCGGGGTGATTTCACGGTTAAACAGTTAATTGAATATATCCGTCGTGTGCGTGCATTGACGCAAGTGCCTGTTAGCACGGCAGAACCGTGGCACGTTTGGATTGAACACCCCGAATTAGTACAAGAAGTTGATTTCATCGCAGTGCATTTATTACCCTACTGGGAAAAAGTCGCTAATGAAGAAGCGGTGTCTTGGGTTTTTGAACATTACAACAAGATTAAAACCGCTTACCCTAATAAGCATGTGTTGGTGGGTGAAGTTGGCTGGCCCAGCAATGGTAATCGTTTTGGGCAGGCTTCCCCCACGCTGGCAGGGCAGGCAAAGTTCATGCGTCAATTTTTGAACCGCGCGGCAACAGAACATCTGGATTATTTCATCATGGAAGCTTTCGACCAGCCTTGGAAGAAAGTCATCGAAGGTTCAGTTGGGCGGCATTGGGGAATTTTTGATGCGGAGCGTCATGAAAAATTCTCAATGACAGGAGATATTACCGAGAATCCTTATTGGAGTGCACAGGCCATTGTGGCAATGCTGTTATCCCTGTTGCCCATGCTGTTCTTCCTGTTCTATTGGCAAAATGTACGTTTACGTGGTCAGCTCTTCTTTGCGGTATTATTGCAACTGGCAGCCTCACTGATGACATGGACGCTGTTCATGCCTGCTATGGTCGAACTCGGCACTTTGGGTAATGTGGTCTGGGGCGTATTATTACCTGCACAATTGGCACTGGTGTTTGTGGTGGTGATGAATGCCTTTGAATTGACAGAAATGATTTGGAGTCATTATTTACGCCGTGATTTTAAACCGTTAAAACCTAATTCTAATTATGCCCCTAAAGTCTCTTTACATTTGGCGATTTGTAATGAACCGCCCGAAATGGTCAAACTAACTTTAGACAGTTTGGCAAAATTAGATTATCCCAATTTTGAAGTGCTGGTCTTAGACAACAACACCGTTGATCCTGAAATTTGGAAACCTGTGGAAGCGCATTGCAAACTGCTGGGGGAGAGATTCCGCTTCTTCCATCTAGGCAAATGGAAAGGTTATAAAGCAGGCGCATTAAACTTTGGTTTGACGCAAACTGCGCCTGATGCCGAAGTCATTGGGGTTATCGACAGCGATTATTTAGTGGAATCCGATTGGCTCAGCACTTTAGTGCCTTATTTTGAAAATCAAAAAGTGGGATTTGTGCAAGCCCCGCAAGATAATCGTGAATGGGAAGGCGACCTGTTTAAAACCATGTGTAACTGGGAATATGCAGGATTCTTTAATATCGGCATGGTGCAACGTAACGAACGTGATGCGATTATTCAACACGGCACGATGACTTTAATTCGGCGCAGTGCCTTAAATGAAGTGGGTGATTGGGGCGAATGGTGTATCTGTGAAGATGCCGAACTTGGACTGCGTTTAATGCGTGCAGGCTATAACTCAGTTTACGTCAATCATGCTTATGGCAAAGGCTTAACCCCTGACAGCTTTGCAGGTTACAAACGTCAACGCTTCCGTTGGGTGTATGGCGCAGTGCAAATCATGCGTAAACGCTGGCGTTGGTTGTTGACCGAAAAGACAGGTTTAACGCTAGGGCAACGAGTGCACTTCATTGCAGGTTGGTTTCCGTGGTTTACCGACGCAATGCACTTAACTTTTACTTTTGCGGGTATTTTCTGGTCAGTTGCGATGGTGTTGTTCCCCGAAACTTTCGAGTTTCCATTATCCGTATTCTTAGTGCCGACACTGGGTGTATTTGCGTTCAAGATTATCCATGCGCTGGCTTTGTACAAAGTGCGGGTCAAATGCAGTTTCTGGCAACGGATTGGTGCAGCGATTGCAGGCATGGGCTTGACTCACGCGATTGCTCGGGCGATTTGGTTAGGTTTAACCACGACTCAACTGCCATTTATGCGTACCCCAAAATGTGAAAACAAGCCCGCGATTTTAGTAGGATTTTACATGGTTTGGGAAGAAGTTCGGATCATGTTGTTATTGTGGTTTGCTGCCTTAAGTGTGGTGTTACGTTTTGGCACCACCGAGTGGGAGTCCAGTGTTTGGGTGACGATTTTATTAGTACAATCCGTTCCCTATGCTGCTGCACTATTTACCTCATTGGCGAATGTGGTGACAGCGGAACAACTGCAAACTTGGGCAAAACCCTTGTTGCAATTTAGCAAATCCTTAAGAGAGCTGTTAAATCCGCAAGACCCTGTGAGCACCTCGCGTAGTCACTAAATTGTAATATTTTTTGAAATCAAAGCCCGCTTAACCCATTATTTTAAGCGGGCTTTTTTTATTGAATTAATACTTGTTGCCAAAAATGTGATCAACTAAACTATAACTGAACCGTATACATTAAGCACGGCATTAATTTTGCTTAATTACTCCAAGTCTCTATCTCAGATTATTGAAGTGTGAATCATGAAAAATAGCCTATTGCTTATTATATCTGTATACCTTGCCTCGGTAGCAACGCCCAGTTTTGCTGATTCGTCTAGCAAATCAGAAACGACAAGCAGTGCTTCAGAATCTGCTAAGTCCGACAGCAAAACCAGCGAGTCAAAATCTGAAGCTGCAAAATCTGAAGATAAAACTGCCAGCAGCTCTAAATCTGAAACTGTAAAAACAGAAAGTATTTCAGAATCTGTCAAGTCCGACAACAAAACCAGCGAGTCAAAATCTGAAGCTGCAAAATCTGAAGATAAAATTGCTAGCAGCTCTAAATCTGAAACTGCAAAACCAGAGAATGTAGTTTCCAATAAATCAGAAGATAGCGGGTTTGTTTCTCCTAAATATGAAAGCTCAAATCCTAGTAAGACAGAAACGACTGCACCAAATTCCGTCAGTAGTGTAAAAATTGAGACATCATCACCACAAACACCTTCAAGTAGTGGTACGTCGAAAGTGGAAACTGCGACGCAAACCCCAAAGACAACTACAGTTATAAGCACACCCGTAAATGTGGAAACCCCAGCCGCAAATCCTGTAAGTGCTGTTAAAACAGAAATTGCGACGCAAACCCCAAAGACAACTACAGTTATAAGCACACCCGTAAACGTGGAAACCCCAGCCGCAAATCCTGTAAGTTCTGTTAAAACAGAAACTGCGACGCAAACCCCAAAGGCAGCTACAGTTGTAAGCACACCCGTAAACGTGGAAACCCCAGCCGCAAATCCGATAGCTATTTCAGCACCCAATGTACCTATGGGTGATCCTGCACCAAACCCTGTCTATATCGCCCCAAAAGCGGAAATAAATGCAGCGAAAACAGACAACTCATCTGACAAAAGCAGCACAAACATTCCAAAAGATACGGTTGTCAAAGATAATAAAAAAGACGAGAAAATTCAGGATAAAGCAGCTGTCGAAAGTGTGAAGGATAAAATTATTCCCACAGAAACCATTTTTATGGCAAAAGACGACGCAGCTAAAACCTGTCCCAATACACCTGCAATTATTGATATTGGAAGCAACGATGAGATCGTAGGAACAGGCTCTTATCGCACCACTTTCAAAACCAATAATGGCAGTAGCGTTACCAATAATTGGGATGGTTATGGCAAAGATGGCACAGTGACGTATATTCCAAGTAAAGACTTTCGTGGTTTGGACACTTTTACTTATACGATTCGTGAACAAAATGGCAAAACTTCAGTCGCGACAGTCTCTGTAGATGTGTCTTGTGATGAAACAGGATTTAGCACAGTTTCCTCTTGTGATGCCTATGCTATCAGCGATGATTACAGCTTGATGCCCGTGGTGGTGCACCGTACCCAATTATTAAAAATCGCGCAAGATTCGGGGCAAATCACTGCAATTGGTGAACCTTTGCCGCCAAAAGAAGGGATTGAAGGTTTGGCGATTAGCCCGGTTACGCATACCATGTATGCAATTTCTGGCGGCTATGCGTCGAAAAATTTAAATGGCAGTTTGTACCGTGTCAACTCCACTACAGGCGAAATTCAATTAGTCGGTGAAACTGGTTTTAAAGGCACGTCTTCACTGGCATTTCGGAATGATGGTTCATTATGGGCATGGTCAAATTCAGGCTTGATTTCAATCGATCCCAGCACCGCGCAGGCTTCATTGGTCTTCAGTTCAAACAAAGATTTCGAGGGGTTGGCATGGAGCAGTGACGGGAAAACTTTATACGCCAGCAAGTTTACAAGTTTATGGGCTTATGATGGTTCTGATGTCAAACGTATCTGTAATAATTTCCCTGATGAAGTGGAATCTTTAGAAACCTTGGACAATGGTTTGCTCATGTATGCTTTAAGTCAGCAACGTGTTGATGCATCGAGTAATGCTTTGTATGTCTATGATCCTAAAAAATGTAAAGTAATTTCTAGTATGCCTGTTGGTGGACATCGGGACATCGAAAGTCTTGCATGGGCATATGACTGTCAAACTCATGTAGCAAGTACGGCGGGCACAATCAAATTTGAAGGGGCAGCTGAAACACAAATGTGTTTAGAACCCAGTCAATGGTTAGAAGTAAAAGGCACGGTTTCTTTACAACCTGCTAGTGCTTCTGCACAACTGCAAACTATTTGGCAAGTCATTGAACCACCACAATCTGAATGTCCTAATGGAGAATGTAAACAAGCGCAAGTTAAAACCCAAGTGGTGACGGGCGATTCCTCTTTCTATATTAAAGGCTGGTGGGATGGTTTGAAAAAGCAAAATGCGGTTAAATTACGTTACACCGCAAAATTGTTAGACATGCAAGGACAAGCTTTGGCAGGCAGCACTGAAGTAAGTAAGACCTTGTTAGCAAGTAAAGAAGCTTGTGATAAAGCAGGCAGCTCCTTACCCTCAGGTGCGGTGGAACAAGCAGCAGCGGATACGAATGCTTTACAAAGTTATTTCAAAGAAATGGGTTTGAAGCAATTTAGCATTGACGATCATGGTAAGTTAAGCGTCACTTTTGATGGCAAGACACACTATGGCATGTTCTCTTTCGTTCTTGAACAAGGTACTGCCAATACTGAACAAAAATTGACTCTGAAAGCCATTTCTGATGCGAATGCGGACGGCGTTGATGATTTTGTAGTGATTTATCCCAATGGACAAACACAATTATTGTTGTACTTGGGAAGTCAGTAAGCGTTGCTAGGGCGTGTCATCAATTAAGTTTTAACTGCGCCCCCCCTAAAAAGGGCTAAACCTTAAAACCAGCCCCTAAATCCCCTAAAAGGGACTTTAAACATTAAACAAATTGTTTGTGTTTAACCCCCTTTAGGGGGTTAGGGGCTTCTTTAAAGGTTTTTAAACGCGCTACTTTCTGTTAAAACTTGATTGATGACACGCCCTAGAACCTGTCCTCAAATAAGCGAATTGGCTATTTCAATTGCGCTCCTCAACATAGGTATCTACATATTTTTAATAAGTGATTGTAAATCAATAGCTTACTAAATTTCCTAATTTTATTTACTTTATAATCAAATAGTTATGAAGCTTGTGTAGATAGCTAGCTGGTCGAGGTTTGCAGCCCCAACTAGAATATTTGAGAATGTCAGAATGAGCTAAAACGTTACGGTGCAGGTTATAAACCTGCACCAGCTTTGGAGTTTATTGTCAGAATCAGGATTTACAGGATTATCCGAATTAAGCAGAATGAACACATAATGTTGAAAAAAGTTTTTTAATCCTATAAATCTTTACAACTTTTTTAACAAACTGGATTTATTAAACTTTCTGCTATTTCTTATCCCGAACTCAGGTTAGTTATGGCGTATATTGATCCAAAGAAAAATAAATCTTTCC
>JBDLSS010000148.1:0-3847 GCA_039799345.1 Pseudomonadota bacterium | reverse complement strand
GACTGAAAACCTGAGATGCCTAGCTTCCTTTCGCGTATTGGGGTACTGTTAAAACATATTCAAAAATACTTCGACAGATTTTTATGTAAAGTAGCGTATCAGCGATTATAAATAAAACAGTATTCTTAATGGTTAAGGAGCAATTCTGTGAAAAAAGGCGGTTTAGCCTTGGTACTCTTGGCAATTATGGTGGGAATATTTGCATATCAAAATGGCTATTTGCAAAAAAGTAGCACGGCAACCCTAGACGTGCAAAGCACCGCCGCAAATCTTGGCAATGTGCAGCGCATGGTTTCAACCTCAGGCACGGTGAAAGCCTTGGTGACTTTGCTGGTCGGTTCACAGCTTTCTGGACAACTCACTGAACTCAATGCTGATTTCAACAGCGAAGTGAAGAAAAATCAAGTCATTGCGCGTATTGACCCGCGTACTTTTGAAATGAAGGTGGCAGAAGCCGCCGCAGCGGTCAGCGTCGCAGAAGCTTCTATCGCTCTGCAAGAAGCCACTTTGGTACGCTCTAAAGTCACAGCGGAAAATGCACAACGTGAAGCAAATCGTAATCAATCTTTAATTGCGAAAAATTTAGTTGCAGAATCCGCTTTAGACAATTCCCGCGCCGCCGCCCAAGTCGCAAAAGCCGATGTCACCATTGCACAAGCGCAATTGGAAAATGCCAAAGCCACTTTAAAACAACGTCACGCGGCTTTAGACAGCGCACGAATTGACGTAGAACGTACTTATATCCGTTCACCAATTACGGGCATTGTGGTGGATCGCAGCATTGACGTGGGGCAAACCGTCGCCGCGAGTCTGTCCGCCCCGACTTTATTCACCATTGCCCAAGATTTACGCAATGTGCAAATTGAAGCGCAAGTCGATGAGGCCGACATCGGGCAAATTAGTAACAGCAATCGCGTGACTTTTGGCGTAGATGCTTATCCGAATAAACAATTTACAGGCAAAATCGAACAAATTCGTTTGTCGCCCACCAAATCGCAAAATGTGGTGACTTACACCGTCATCATCACCGCCGACAATCCTGATAAACATTTATTGCCCGGCATGACTGCCAATGTCGAAATTGTCACAGGCGAGCGTAAAAATGTGCTGGTGATTCCGAATGAAGCCTTGCGTTTCCGTCCGAATGAAGCCGCACAAGCTTTGGTACAGGAAAGCAAAGGCTCAGCCCGTCGCGAACGGCTGTTGAATAATTTGAAAACTGAATTAAATCTCACTGCGGAAGAGTTGGAAAAAGTCCGCGCCGCTTTTGAAGCACAAAAAGATTTAAATCAACGTCCCGCCGCCAATAATGCAGCTCCTCCGCCTCCTGGTGAAACAGGCGCAAATCCTGCCACGGCTTATGCAGCAAAAATTGCCAAAGTGTTACAGGAAGCTTTAACGCCTGAGCAATTCAAACGCTGGCAAGCTTTGCAACAAGGCAAGCGGCGCAGTGTGCAAATTTGGTTAAAAACTGCGGACGGCTTCTTAACTCAAAAACGGGTGGAATTAGGGATTAGTGACGAACATTTCACTGAAATTGTCGGCGGTGATTTGAAAGAAGGCGATCAAGTCGTCACCCGCGTCAAGGTTAAAACTCCATGAGTGCCACGCCCTTAATTCGTTGTCGCGATTTACAAAAAACTTATGTGATGGGCGACAATTTAGTTTATGCCTTGCGTGGCGTGAGTTTAGATATTGACGCAGGTGAATATGTTGCGATTATGGGCGCGTCGGGTTCTGGCAAATCCACTTTTATGAATTTGCTGGGTGCGTTAGATGTGCCTTCGAGTGGGGATTTAGAAATTGACGGGCGACACATCGGCACACTTTCCAGCGATGAACTCGCGAGTTTTCGTAATGAAGTGATGGGTTTTGTGTTTCAACAATTTAACTTGCTCGCACGCACCACCGCGCTGGCGAATGTTGAATTGCCGATGTTGTATTCACGCCATCCCTCCAAACATCGCCATGAACGCGCCAAAGCTTGTTTGGAATTGGTGGGATTAGGCACACGCATGGATCACCATCCTGCCCAACTTTCGGGTGGACAACAACAACGGGTTGCAATTGCCCGCGCTTTGGTGAACGAGCCGCGTATTTTATTAGCCGACGAACCCACAGGCGCATTAGACACCACTACTTCTGAAGAGGTGATGGGGATTTTTGGGAAACTCAATCAAATGGGAATCACTGTGATTTTAGTCACCCACGAGCCTGATATTGCAGCCTATGCACGGCGGCGGCTGGTATTTCGAGATGGTTTGCTGGTGGAGGATCATTCATGAATTTAGCAATCGCGATTCAAATTGCATGGCTGGCATTGCGAATTAATATTTTACGCAGCCTGTTGGCAATGCTGGGGATTATTATCGGGGTTGCCTCGGTGATTATTATGGTCTCCATCAGCACGGGCGCAAAACAAGAAGTCGGACGCTTAATTCAAGGCTTGGGCACTAATTTATTGGTGATTTCTCCGGGTTCTTCCGACATGGGCGGCGGGCGACAATCAGGCACAGGCACTGCGCCGCCCTTTTCAGACAGCGACATCGTGGCATTGCGCCAACAAGTGCAAGGCGTTGCCGCCGTTTCAGGCACGATGCGCGGCTCAGTCACCGTGGTTGCCAGCGGCATTAATTGGAGCACTACCGCTTATGGTGTGAACGAGGAATATTTGGAAGTGCGCGATTGGGGGATCACCGACGGGCGCAATTTTTCAGCAGCGGAAGTGCGGGCGGGCAGTAAAGTGGTGATGTTGGGCAGAACCGTAGCCAAACAATTATTTAACGATAATTCTCCCCTTGGCAGCCAAGTGCGAATTAAAGATATTCCCTTTCAAGTGATTGCAGTGTTAGACAGCAAAGGGCAGTCAGCAATGGGGAATGATAATGATGATGTGTTAATCATTCCCGTCACCACCTCGCGTAAGCGCGTGCTGGGTGGCAATAATACCGTGCCGAATTCGGTGCAGTCGATTATGTTGGAAGTTGCCCAAAATGAAAGCATGAGCGATGTGCAGCAGGAAGTGGAAAATTTGCTGCGTCAACGTCGCAATGTGCGCTCGGGGAGTAAAGATGATTTTTCAGTACGCAATTTGGCAGAATTTATCAAAGCCCGCACTGCCACCCAAAACACCTTAAGCGTATTGCTGGCTTCCACGGCGATGATTTCGTTATTAGTGGGCGGCATTGGGATTATGAATATTATGCTGGTTTCAGTCACTGAACGTACCCGAGAAATTGGCTTGCGCATTGCTATTGGGGCGCGACAACAAGATATTCGCAACCAGTTTTTAGTGGAATCGGTGACGCTGTGTTTATTGGGCGGGGTGATTGGTTTGTTGTTGGGGGTTCTGGGGGCTTTGGGCATTTCATTTTTAGGACAATGGCCGATTGCGATTGATTTAAATATTGCCTTGATTGCCTTGGGTTCTTCGGCATTTGTAGGGATATTTTTTGGATTTTTCCCTGCCCAACGTGCCGCTCGGATGAATCCGATTGATGCCTTGCGTTATGAATAAAGATTTGAAAGCATCTTCTCAAGCTTAAATCTATAGGAATTACGCAGTTTAATCTGTAACTATTTTATTTTACTGGAAATATGATTGTGCGGCGCATAATACTAACTCATTGAAAAAAAGGGAGTAGTGTTTCAACCGCGTAACTCCTAGGGCGTGTCATCAATTAAGTTTTAACAGAAAGTAGCGCGTTTAAAAACCTTTAAAGAAGCCCCCAACCCCCTAAAGGGGAGGGCTTAATCAAAGAGTTAAATCACTTTATCAAATAAACAGTTACGACATATATTGCTGTAACTACTTCTTATGCAAACACTTTATCTGAGGGGCTAGACT
>JBDLSS010000147.1:0-3696 GCA_039799345.1 Pseudomonadota bacterium | reverse complement strand
GATAAATTTATAGGCATTTTCTAAATGTTTCGCACCTTGGGGAATCACCAAATTATCCACCCATAAAGTTACACCTTCAGCGGGATAAACATATTGAATATCTGCATTTTCACGGTTAGCGATGAAAGCTTCACCGTTCCAAATCATGCCCGATTTTACTTCACCTTCCAAAAACATCACTTTTGGAGACTCAGCATAGAACATTTTCACATTAGGCAATAATTCTTTCAGTTTTTCATATGCCTGATTCAAGTGTTCTTCATTGGTATCGTTAGCAGCATAACCCAAAACTTTTAAGCCCATCCCCATGACTTCGCGCATATCATCTAACATCAATAACGAACTTTTGTACTTTACATCCCACAAGTCCGCCCATTTGCTAATCGTACCCATTTTAATCTGTTTACTATTAAACCCAATCCCCGTCGTCCCCCATGTATACGGTATGCTAAACTGATTATTAGGGTCATAAGCTTGGTTTAATAATTTGGGATCGAGATTTTTGAAGTTAGAAAGTTTAGACAAATCTAACTTTATTAGCATATTTTCACGAATCATACGACTTACATAATAATTTGAGGGTACAACTACATCGTAACCTTCGCCACGCAACGTTTTGACTTTGGCATACATGACTTCATTCGTGTCATAGGTGGCATAATTCACCTTGATACCCGTTTCTTGTGTAAATTTGTCTAAAACCGCTTTGGGCAAATATTCTGCCCAATTATACAAATTTAATTCTTTGGCTTCTTCTGCAAACAGCGGCATATTCAAAGCTAAGAGCAGTATAAACAACAGTTTTTTCATGTTGTACACTCCTTGTTAATGAAAGTTAAGTTATGTTTTTCCTAGGTAAAAATAAAGGTATTTACATAATGCAATTTATGTAAGATAACTATTTCGTCAATACTCCCGTACGGGAACAAAATTAATATTTATCAAAGCCATATAGATAACTATTTGATTTCAGATTAAATATCTCATTTTTATATGGAAATATCGACTACTTCGTTCTAACGGCACGTTTACTCTTGAATTCTCAATCGTAGCTGACCTCAATTGGGCTACCTATGGCAACCCAATATTAACCACGTCAATCACTCATAGCTTTTTCCGCAAAAGCGAACTTTAAAATCTAAGGCTCGCTGTAAATTTAGCTCACAACTAACTGAGGGTAGTATTCCACTCGCTAAAAAGTGGTTTTAACTTCTCTAAATGTTGTTCTAAATTCATTGATAATAAAGAAGAAATTGAAAATAAAGTTGCTAGAACATCTAAATTAGTATCGGCTTCCGTGGCAACGCGAATACGTTGCAAAAAGTCGTAATTTAAGGTTTGCATATCTTCATAATGCTGTTTTAAGCCCGTCAAATCCCAATCAGGTTGTTGCCCATCTTTGTATAAATATAATTGGGTTAATAAATATGACGTAGTCACGCGAAAAACAATTTCATCAATCGAAGCAAAAGGCAAATGATAATGTGCCATGCCACGCATCCTCGACAGAATTGGACAAGCACTGGTTGCCATCACAAAACCAATCAAAGCACGTAAACCTGTTTGTGCATCACAACGTTTAAAGTAATCGCGTTCAGGGGTTATGACCTGCACGTCCGTGGTGCTGCATGACAAAATTTCTTTAAAACCTAAAATAATCTCTTTTGCGTCAATAGCGACAGGGCAGTGTGAAAAATCTATTGATTTTAAAGGACAATTTCCACATTTTTGAAACTCTAAGCGCGTCCATTCAGGATAATCCGCATTGTCTAAAATTTCGGCACGGGGTCGATCAAAATCAATTCTATATTGTAAAACTTTGCCCTCATCAAGCGTAAAAGTATATTCAATATACATGTGGTCACGTTGGTCAAACATGATGGATAGTTCTCAGCGCGGCGGGAAGGGAGAGATTAAACAAATAAGTGTTCAATTTCTTTCAAGTGTCGATCGAGCGTTAAAGAAATCATAGAGGAAATTGTAAATAAAGTTGCCAGCACATTCAAATTAGCATCTGCCTCACTGGCATCACGAATCCGATCTAACACATGAAAATTGACCGTTTGCATCTCTTTAAAATAAATCTTGAGTCCTTCAAATTCAAAATCAGGCTTTAAGCCTTTTCTCTGCAAATAATATTGCTTGAGTAAATAGGACGAGGTAACCCGATATACCGTTTCATCCACTGAGGCGAAGGGTAAATGATAAAACGCCATGCCGCGCATCATTGAAGAAATTGGGCAGGCACTGCTTGCCATAATGAAGCCGATAATTGCCCGTAATCCTGTTTGTGCGTCAGTACGTTTGAAATATTCACGCTCGGGGGTTTTGACTAAAATATCTACTTCTTTACAAGAAATAATCTCAGAAAAACCTTGCACAATTTCATGAGTATCCACAGCTACAGGGCAATGTGAATATTCTGAACGGCTCAGGGGACAGTTTGGACATTGATGAAATTCTAAGCGCGTCCATGAAGGATATTGGCGAGCATCTAAAATATGTTCACGAGGTCTTTCATAATCAACTCGATAATGCAAGACCTTTCCATCATCCATGGTAAAGGTATATTCAATAAACATTTTTAGACACCTATCTCAAAGTCGCCAAAGTTAAGACATGCTAACTTGTGCATCAGGGTATTATGCCTGAAATAGCGAATTTTATGCCAATTGACAGAGAGAGTTAAGTGCTAATCTAAAAAATATGCGAAAATACTTTGTACGACGATTAAAATCGCACAGAGCTGAGTAAAATTTAGAAGGAGTTACAAAAGAAATTCTGAAAAACTAGAAGGGAAAATTTTGGTACCGAGGGTCGGAATCGAACCGACACGGTGTCACCACCACCAAATTTTGAGTCTGGCGCGTCTACCAGTTCCGCCACCCCGGCAATAAATTTGAAGTGCTCATTATATAGCGTTATAGAAAAAAAGCAAGTTTTTTTATATATTCGTTCTAAAGTTTTACGCTGTCATTAAAGTTCAACTGCGTAACTCCTGCAAGTTTATTAAAGGGTATCAAAACCACTTAGGCGTCTATAAAAACGGTTAAGTCATTATTAATCAATTAGATAAATTAAAATTTATGATTTAAGAGATTCGGAGTGTACCGCCAAAGCCATTCAGTTTGCATGCCGCTCCAGACAAACTAAGACAAGGGCATGGCAAGCGCATATAAAATTTTTCGATCTCAACAATTTTAAAAAGTTACGATAATAAATTTAAGTAAAATATAATTTATAAACAATTGATTTTAATTGTTATATATTTGCCATGAAGGCAAGAGCGAAGAGACTAAATGATAAGTATTATTTTGTTATAATAAACCATTTTACGCAGTTACGCGGTGCTATGAATAAGCTCTTACAAACCCTGTCTACGCTTTGTCAGGATGTGATGCGTTGTGACCAAGTCCAATTACAACAACGTATTCGCGCCCTACAAAAAAATCCTAAAACTGAAATCAATCCCGCGCTGATAACTAAACTCACCGCCGCCATTGAAAAATCCTTGCAGCGCAGACAACAACGCCTGCAACATTTACCTAAGCCTAATTTTGCCGATGATTTACCGATCAGTGAACGCCGCGCTGAAATTGCCGACTTGATTCAAAAGCACCAAGTGGTGATTATTGCAGGCGAAACGGGTTCGGGGAAAACCACGCAACTACCTAAAATTTGCCTAGAATTGGGGCG
>JBDLSS010000146.1:0-3065 GCA_039799345.1 Pseudomonadota bacterium | reverse complement strand
AAGGACAACGGGGTTTAATCGTCTCCTCACCCAAATCGGGGAAAACCATGATGCTGCAAAGCATCGCACAATCGATTGCGCTGAATAATCCCGAATGTTATTTAATCGTATTACTGATTGATGAACGCCCTGAAGAAGTGACGGAAATGTTGCGCTCGGTGAAAGGCGAAGTGATTTCCAGCACCTTTGACGAACCCGCCACCCGTCACGTTCAAGTGGCAGAAATGGTGATTGAAAAGGCAAAACGTTTAGTGGAACACCGCCGCGACGTGGTGATTTTACTCGATTCTGTGACCCGTTTAGCCCGCGCTTATAACACTGTAATTCCTTCCTCAGGGAAAGTATTAACAGGCGGTGTCGATGCCAACGCTTTACAACGTCCAAAACGCTTTTTCGGGGCGGCACGAAATATTGAAGAAGGCGGTAGCTTAACCATTATCGCGACTGCCTTAATCGACACGGGTTCACGCATGGATGACGTGATTTACGAAGAATTCAAAGGCACAGGCAATAATGAAATTCATCTGGATCGCAAGATTGCTGAAAAACGGGTTTATCCTGCGATTCATATTAATCGTTCAGGCACGCGCCGTGAAGAATTGCTGACCCGTCCCGATGATTTACAAAAAATCTGGATTTTGCGTAAGTTATTACATCCTATGGAAGAAATCGCGGCAATGGAATTCCTGATGGACAAACTCAAGGCGACGAAGAACAACGCCGAGTTCTTTGATTCAATGAAACGCTAAAGTTTCAAGCATGGATAATTGCGCATTAACTTCGGTGATTATCGTCAACTACAACGCAGGGCAGTTATTAACCGACTGCGTGCGTTCGGTGTTGGCATCCAGCGTGCCCGTTGAAGTGTTTGTGGTGGACAATGCTTCCACAGACCAAAGCATGTGGCAAGTTCACCAAACCGTGGGCTATGAGCCACGTTTGCACCTGATTGAAAATCCTAAAAATGTAGGCTTTGCCGCCGCCGCCAATCAAGTTTTGGCGCAAACCCAAGGCGAGTTTTTAGTGTTTTTAAATCCTGATTGTTTAGTCAAACCCGATACGTTTGAACGCTTTCAAGCAACGTTACAACAGCATCCGCAAGCGGGTATGGCGGGCTGTTTAGTGCGCAATCTCGACGGCACGGAACAAGCAGGTTGTCGGCGCAGTGTACCCAGCCCGTGGCGTTCGGTGGTGCGGGTATTGCATTTAGATAAGCTCTTTCCACAGCATCAAAAGTTTCAAAGTTTCGTGCTCACCCAGAACCCGATGCCAAATGAAGCGGTTGAAATTGAAGGCATTTCAGGGGCGTGCATGGTGGTGCGCCGTGAAGCCTTGAATGAAGTCGGGGCGATGGATGAAACTTATTTTCTGCATTGCGAAGATTTGGATTGGTTTATGCGCTTTCACGCCTCGCGCTGGCGAATTTTGTTCATTCCCACGATTGAAATCAGCCATGTGAAAGGGGCTTGCAGCAATTATCAGCCCGTGCGCGTCTTATGGTATAAACATCGCGGCATGGTAAAGTTTTACCGCAAATTTTTTCAACAACGTTATCCTTTACCCTTAATGTGGGGGGTGACGTTGGCGGTGTGGTTGCGTTTTTCCGTGCTTGCTATTAAAACCTTATTACTTCGTCATTAGGGGGACGAGATGCCACTTCAATTCAGTGCACAGCTTGGCTGTTGGGAACGTTACCTACAGCGCAAATATCAAAATCCGTTATTCTTAGACCAGCAACGCCAAATTACCCAGCGTGCGGTTGACGAAGCCCGCGCCCGCGATGAGGCAGAACGTCGCCAATTTTACCAAAGCTTTCAAAGTTTGCTTGAAGATGTTGCCCAGTTGCACGCACGGGTCGAAGCCGAGGTTATTTTGCGTTTCAAAGAGCGGGTCGATACTTTATACGAACAATGCGCTCAGTTAGCGGGCGATTTGACCCAAGAAAAATCAGGCTTGCGCAAATTAATGGCATTGATTATGGATTCCATTTGGTCAGTGGGGATTGAAAATCCTGACTTAGCTGCCCAATTGCGTCAAGAAGAAGCCGCGCGTGAAGCGCAATATGCTTTATTAGATTATCCCTTTGTGGCGCACTTGTTGCGAACTGAATCCCCCGTGCAAGATGACGAAATTGTCCCCTTCTTGTTGTCAGAACAAGAAGATGTGTTGCGTGCGGCGATGAGTTTATTCACCAAAGAACAACAATCTGCTTTCTGCGATCAAGCCCGTCATTTGTTACTACAATTACAAGACATGGGTTATACCCTGCCCGAAGCGTGGATTCATTTAACAATGATGGAACAACCTTTGCTGCGCCCTAATTAATTCTCCCTCAAGGTTTTACCCTTCCCAATCTCTCGCATTAACTGGGTGGAAGTCATCAACTTTCTGCCTAGTTGGTACGAGCTTTGCTTTGCTAATACTCAAAATTTACCGATAATACTTGGTTATACCCATATAAAATAGACAATTATTTTAACTGTCCTCAGAAAGGTTATAATGAAATGACTGATAATGTGATTACCAATTAATACACGTGTAAACATTGTGTTAATCAGCAGTCAATTCTGTTGTAACTGTACTAAGGTAGAGTAGGGTAGAGAACATGAATAACAAAATTAATATCTTAATTATCGATGACGAAGTGATTTCACGTTACACCATGGAAGCTTTACTCGAAAACGATAAGCACAACTTATTTTTTGCAGAAGAAGGTTTGCAAGGTCTGGAAAAAGCTGAAACTCTGAATCCAGATATCATATTTTTAGATGTGATGATGCCTGGTATCAACGGCTTTGAAGTTTGTCGGCGTTTGCGGGCAAAGCCAAACTTTATAAAGTTACCTATTATTATGATTACTGCGTGGGACGATCCCGTCGCACGTCAACGTTGTTTAGATGCTGGAGCCGATCAAGTGATTTGCAAACCCTTTAACCGTACTCAATTACACGAACATATCCGTCAATTGTTTACGTCTCACCCTGAAACTTAAAATTATCAAACATTCCATCATGGCAGAACAAAGCACCATTTTAATTGTGGATGATGAACTTATTTCACGTTCA
>JBDLSS010000145.1:0-4333 GCA_039799345.1 Pseudomonadota bacterium | reverse complement strand
CCAAGCAGAACAGGCAATTTTAGCAGGCATTGCGGGCGCGGATAATGTGCTCTACTTCATTTCACCCAACGCGCTTGATTCTAAAGCCTGTCAGGCAGAACTAGAACATGCCCGCACGCTGAATAAGCGGATTATTCCGCTGTTGATTGCAAGCACGCCGAATCTCCCTCCAGTGCTGCAAAACCTTCAATATATTAAGATGGTCAATCAGATAGACGCGGGGATTGCCGAATTATTGGGCGTGTTACAAGAAGATGCGCATTACTATAAACAACATAAAACGCTGCTGATACGTGCTTTAGAATGGCAGGCAGGGGCTTATAAAACCTCGTTTTTATTGCGCGGTCATAACTTAGAAAATGCAAAAACTTGGCTACGTTTAAATCGACAACGGGCAGAATATCCGCCCACTGAATTACATATTGAATTTATCACCGCTTCAGAAGCGGCAAAAGATCGCCTCGGCACAGAAATTTTTCTCTCTTACTCACGCAAAGATGCGGATTTCGCACGTAAATTAAACCACGCCTTACAATATGCAGAAAAAACAGTCTGGTTTGATCAAGAAAGTATCAGTAGTGGGGCGAACTTTGAAGTCGAGCTTTACAAAGGCATCCAGAATAGCGATAACTTCTTATTCGTGATTTCCCCTGACTCTGCCAGCTCACCTTATTGTGAAAGTGAAGTGAATTATGCAGTGCAGCAGGGCAAGCGCATTGTCACGATATTATATCGAGAAACCGAACAACTCCCTGACGCTTTAAAATTTATCAATTGGATCGATTTTGCACACCAAGATTTTGAAAAGCAATTTCCCGAATTAATTCAAACCTTGGAACTTGATCGCGAACATGCCCATCAACACACCGTGTTGCAACAGCGCGCCAATGAATGGCAAGACAATGAATCAAGTCGGGATTTCTTATTAAATATCAGTGCCTGTGAAAAAGCGGAAGTATGGCTTGCCGCCGCTTCCACAAAACAGCCTCGTGCCACCACCTTGCAAAAAACCTATATTACCCGCAGCCGTCAAGCGATTGAGGCGGCGCAGTCTCGAGAACGGCAACGCCATCGAAAAATCTTAGGTTCTGTATTAATCGGCTTGGTGCTGGCTTTGGGATTAAGTGCGTTTGCTTGGAACAAAAGTGAGCAGGCAAAAACGAATAACTTGGTCAATATTGCCCACAATCTCATTGTGAATGCGGATTATACCCGTGCACTGCGGGTGGCGCAGGAAGCATACGCAATGAATATTCAGCATCCCACCCCTGAAATCAAGCAGGTGATGAGTGATGCTTATAATGAAGCCGCCCTCAGTGTCAAAAGCACCTTTTACCAAGAAGATTTACGACATTCAGGCGCAGTTTTTCGTGCCTTGTATTCACCCGATGACAAGAAAATACTCACCGCGTCTGCGGATGGTTATGCCAGATTGTGGGAAATTAAGCAGTCTGGACGGGACAAGCGTTTAAACATGACCTCGTTGTATCACGGAGATTCGGTGCTATATACCGTGTTTTCTCTCGATGGGCGTTATTTTGTTACGTTGGGGGCGGAAGGCACTGTAAAAATATGGAGTGCAGAAGGGAAAGAAATTTTATTTAACGTCAATGATCCGAGTGCCGTAAAAAGACATTGTTCTAACACAGAGGAGAATGATGAGCGTGTTGGATGCTCGCACAATGGATATTTCGCGAACTTTTCCTCGGATAGCCAACGTTTGCTAACGGTGATGTCGGACAATTTCATTTTGCTGTGGAATATGAACACGCGCATGAGCATCGCATTGAATACGGGACAGATGGTTAGAAAAGCGGTATTTTCGCCCGACGGACAGTATATTGCGAGCGTGGGGGAAAAACACGGTCAACAAATTATCGAGTTGCGAGATGGGAAAAATCTGAACCTGGTCACGAGCCTGCCGCCTACTCCCACAAACTGTCCTGCTTATTCCAAAGATGAATCTTGCGGGGTTCATCTACGCTTCACCCCGAAAGGACGTTTGGTAGTGACACAGGGCAATTTAATCCGCTTGTTCAGCATGGAAAACAGAGATAACCATGTCGTGCTGGATGAAGAAGAAGCGATTTTAAACCCCCACCAAGCCAACTTCACCGCCTTATTTGTATCGCCACATCAAGAGCATGCCTCTTTTGGAGACAGTCAGGGTTATGTCTACAGCATCGATTTTCATCAAACGCCCCGACATTTGAGAGAGAACGAACACGAAGAAAATGCTGCTATCACGGATTTGCATTATTCTAAAGACGGGACAAGGCTGCTGATTGCCACTAATAAGGGGCCCGTTTCGCTGTGGTCATTGAAAGAAAATAAATTGTTAGCGCAATATTTTGGGCATAAAAATATTGTGAACACCGCCCGTTTTTCGCCCGATGAGCGATTTATTCTAACCGCCAGCAGTGATAAAACCGTTAAATTATGGGTAGTTGAGCAAGGTTTAGTCAATCCGCTGGAGAATTTAAAGCAAGCTAATTTAGTCGATGCGGTATTTCTGCCACAGAAAGACAGTCATATTTTGACCGCCAGCCAATCGGCTGTGCATTTGTGGGAACGTGCATCTAAAGAAGCAATTGATAAATATGATAATAGTTTTTATGAATTGCACAAAATATCTGCCATTGATGTCAGTCCCGATGGGAAAAATTTTGTAACGGGGACGGTGGATAATTGGATTGTGACTCGTCAGGTCGCGCTTGGGAGCGTTGTTCAACAATGGCGGCATCATTGCGTGTTGCCGTCAGATCAGTGTCAAATTGAGAAAGTTATTTATTCAAAACAAGGGCAATTTTTGATTATCGGGGATAGCCAAGGACAAATAGAGATTCTCGATCTCAGCACAGGGCAAATCATTAAACAGTTGCAATTGACGGCGGGGATAAAAAAATTAGCGGTTGCGCCTAATAATCATTATCTTGCAGCAATCACTGAAAATGGTAAACGTCATGTCTGGAAATTTGCAGGTGAGCATTTTGAGGACACCGCCCCCGAGATACTCAACTTGCGAGCCGTCGCGAATAATGTCACCGTGTCTGATATTTGGTTTTCCAAAGACAGTCATTACTTAGCCAGTGCCTTGAGTGATAACACCGCCCGTATTTGGAGTTTTGAGACCGCCAAAGCCATTAACATGGATGATCATTCTGCGCGGGTCAATAGTGTACATTTTGATCCCTCGGGCAATGAACAACTGCTGACCAGTTCAGATGACAACAGCATTAAATTGTGGTCATGGTCAAACCAGCAAGGTACTGAAACAGAAGCGAAAGTGATAGGTACTTTTAAGGGTTTTGATAATGGCGTGACGGATGCTGAAATTGGATACAGTGGAGATATTCTTGCCATATCGGGTGATAATGTGTACTTATTTCCAAATGCACAACGCATTTATCAATGGTTAGAACACAATCATGAGATTTACCAACTCACCTATGAAGATCGTCGTAAATTAGGCATGATTGATTAGTGCACAGTGCGCCACCATTAAATGGAAGCTGCCTTCTTTTCTCCTGTTTTGAGAAATTAACAACGGGCGAAAGAAGCTGACTGCACTGTTTTATCAGCACAGCGAGCTTAAATGATTTGTGGCATACTATATGGTTTACTTTTATTAGGTTACGAGGACGATTATGAGTTTTCTGATTCAAGACGCTTTAGCAGACGGTGCACCCGCTGCTGCCGCTGCGGCGGGAAATGGATTTGCCAGCTTAATTCCATTGGTATTGTTGTTTGTGGTGTTTTATTTCCTACTCATTCGCCCCCAAAACAAGCGCATGAAAGAACATAAACAAATGCTTGATGCTTTAGCCAAGGGCGATGAAGTCGTGACCAATGGCGGCGTACTCGGCAAAATCACCAACTTAGGTGATAATTTTGTCACTATCGAAGTTGCACTGAACATTGAAGTTAAAGTTCAACGTCAAGCCATTGCAGCGGTGATGCCTAAAGGCACGATCAAAACCCTGTAATTTTCCCAGATTAGCGAGAAGTTGCTGAAATCAATGAATCAATACCCACTTTGGAAATATATACTGGTTGGGGGCATTCTGTTTATTTGTACACTGTTCGCGCTCCCCAACCTGTTTGGAGAAGACCCTGCGGTACAAATTTCCCCCGTTTATGGGCGTGATATTAAATTAGACAGTACGTTTCAAAGCTCAGTCGAAGCGAAGTTGAAAGAAGCTAATCTGACCGCGAGCCGTATTGATATGACTCCCGATCAATTATTAGTGCGTTTTGGCGATACCGAAACCCAATTAAAAGCTTATTCAATCCTGAAAGAAAGCTTACATGGCTATGTGGTCGCGCAAAACTT
>JBDLSS010000144.1:0-3311 GCA_039799345.1 Pseudomonadota bacterium | reverse complement strand
GCAATTTCTTCCGATTGCGCCCAGATTTGCATCATGGTTTCAAGATCAGCCGCTTCAAAAGCTGCATAAAATGCCGCCTCAGCAGCTTGGGGCGTAAGAAATTTTGGCATTGCACAATCCTATTAATGTGAATAGCAATAATCAGTTATTATGAGCCTGAAACAGAGCTGATTGCCGCATTTTACGGTAATTATCATAGTTTTGTCATGATTTACGAGAAAAGAAACTTTATCATAGAATCCGTATTATTCTATAACTTAGGTGATACTCAGCATGAGACGTACTTTTTTTGCTGCAACTGCAAAATTTATCATTGTCACTGAGAGTATGAGAAAAATTAATATGTCCCGCATTAAGAATTAATTATTATGCGCTTATCACAGCAGAATCAGCACAGTAAAAATGATAGCTTTCTATAAATAATGTTTTATATTAATGAGTTAATATATTTAAGGTATTTATCACAAGCTAAATTTATAGGTTTTTGCATCGCTACTTTTTCTACAAGCTTGGATATTTTGCAAAAAGGGCTTAAAAATAGATTCAGTCTCTGTTAAAGTATGTAAAAAGCTAGGTTTCAAAACTAAAAAAGTGCAATTAACTATAACAATTCTCATCACCAATTTATACCCTCGTTGCTGAGGGTAGAAAACTAAAGGAGTATGTAATGTCTGACGAAAAAATCTATGACATCCTACCTGAAGCGGCTGCTCGCGCTCTGATCAATGATGCACAATATCAAGAAATGTATGCGCGTTCTATCTCTGATGTCGATGGTTTCTGGGGCGAACAAGCGGACAAATTCTTAACTTGGTCAAAGAAGTGGGATAAGGTTCAAGATTGTGACTATCACACAGGCAAAATTAGTTGGTTCGATGGAGCTAAATTAAATGTCTCTTACAACTGCGTAGACCGCCACTTAGAGACCCGTGCTGATCAAGTTGCAATCATTTGGGAAGGCGACGATCCCAATGTTGACAAGAAAATTACTTACCGTGAATTACACGAAAAAGTCTGCCGTCTCGCTAACGTATTGAAAGCCAAAGGCGTGAAGAAAGGCGATCGGGTTTGTATTTACCTGCCCATGATTCCCGAAGCTGCGATTGCAATGTTAGCCGTTGCCCGTATCGGTGCAGTGCACTCTATTGTATTCGGTGGCTTCTCTCCTGAAGCGTTGAAAGACCGCGTACAAGATTCCGAATGTCAAGTTGTGATCACCTCCGATGAAGGTCTGCGCGGTGGTCGTGGCGTGCCTTTGAAAGTCAACGTCGACAAAGCCGTTAAAGATTGCCCCAGCGTCACCACCGTGATTGTCGTAAGACACACCGGTCGTCACATGGAAATGAAAGAAGGCGTAGATTGCTGGTATCATGAAGAAATCGCTAAGGTTTCTGCGGATTGTGCCCCTGAAGAAGTCGATGCGGAAGACCCCTTATTTATTCTGTACACCTCAGGTTCTACGGGTAAACCCAAAGGCGTGTTACACACCACGGGCGGTTATTTACTCTATGCAGCCATCACCCACAAGTATATTTTCGACTATCATGATGGCGATATTTATTGGTGTACCGCTGACGTGGGCTGGGTGACGGGTCACTCCTACATCGTTTATGGTCCTTTAGCCAACGGCGCAACCACCTTAATGTTTGAAGGCGTGCCAACTTATCCCGACGCTGGTCGTTTCTGGCAAGTGGTTGATAAACACCAAGTCAACATTTTCTACACCGCCCCCACCGCCATCCGCGCGTTAATGGGTCAAGGCGAAGGCTTAGTCAAAGCCACCAGCCGTAAGAGCTTACGTTTACTCGGTAGCGTGGGCGAACCCATCAACCCAGAAGCTTGGGAATGGTATTACAACGTGGTTGGCGAAGGTCGCTGCCCGATTGTAGATACTTGGTGGCAAACCGAAACGGGCGGGATTTTAATCACCCCCTTACCCGGCGCAACCAAACTGAAACCCGGTTCAGCAACCCGTCCTTTCTTCGGCGTAACACCTGCCTTAGTCAGCAATGAAGGCGACATTTTAGAAGGCGCAACCGAAGGTAACTTAGTGATTACCCAAGCTTGGCCCGGTCAAATGCGTACCATTTTCGGCGATCATCAACGTTTCATCGACACCTATTTGAAAACCTATCCCGGTATGTATTTCACGGGTGACGGCGCACGTCGTGACGAAGATGGCTACTACTGGATTACGGGTCGTGTGGATGACGTGATCAACGTGTCTGGTCACCGCATGGGCACGGCAGAAGTCGAAAGCGCGTTAGTCTTACACGAAGCTGTCGCTGAAGCTGCTGTGGTGGGCTATCCTCATGACATCAAAGGACAAGGCATTTATGCTTACGTCACCTTGATGGCAGATATTGAACCCAGCGAAGAATTACGCAAAGACTTAATCAAGTTAGTGCGTGAAGAAATCGGACCTATCGCCAGCCCCGACATTATCCAATGGGCACCTGCATTACCCAAGACCCGTTCTGGTAAAATCATGCGCCGTATTCTGCGTAAGATTGCCGCCAACGAAATCGACGGTTTAGGCGATACCTCAACTTTGGCAGACCCCACTGTCGTTGACAGCTTGATCGACAACCGTGCGGTTAAGAAGTAAGTTTTAAAAATGCGCCCCTAAATCCCCTGAAGGGGACTTAAAAGACAAAACCTTTTATGTTTAGCCCCCTTTAGGGGGTTGGGGGCGCAGTTTTAAGTTCTCCGATTTCTAATAAAATAACAAAAATTTTTTATCGTGAGGTTGCCGTTTACGTAACATGTAACTTACACACCTATCAAAGGAGCGTTTTATGCAGAATGCTGTCGCAATCAGCCGTTTTCCTGTGCCTGAATTGCAGGATTTACCCGAAGATATTCGCGAAAAAATTTTAGCCGTGCAAGAAAAGGCGGGCTTTGTCCCGAATGTATTTTTAAGTCTTGCCCATCGTCCCGATGAATTTCGGGCTTTTTTTGCTTATCACGATGCGCTAATGCTCAGAAAACAAAGCAATTTAAGCAAAGCCGAGCGGGAAATGATTGTGGTTGCCACCAGTGGGCGCAATCATTGTTTATATTGTGTGGTGGCGCACGGTGCAATTTTGCGGATTTATGCGAAAGATTCGGAAATTGCGGATCAAGTGGCGGTTAATCATCTCAAAGCCAATTTAAGCCCGCGTCAAAAAGCGATGTTGGATTTTGCGGTGAAAGTGTCTTTGGATGCGGCGGCTTTGGAAGAAAACGATTACACCCAGTTACACAGCCACGGTTTTACCGATGAAGACATTTGGGATATTGGCGCGATTGCCGCCTTTTTCGCCTTGTCG
>JBDLSS010000143.1:0-15359 GCA_039799345.1 Pseudomonadota bacterium | reverse complement strand
ACAATAAGCTGGCTAAAATCCTTACTTATTTGGCACTACCACAGTTTTCTTATCCCGAACTCAGATTAACTTAATAGCTGTGAAACAGAGTTTGGGAATGAGTAAGGAAGCGTTTGGTTTGGATGAATACGCTTTCACACTTACGTGCGCCCGAATTGTTTCACCAAGTCTGCCATTGTGGAATGTCCTTGCGTCTGCAACCCAGTCACTACCCCCTGCTGGTCTTGAGGGGGGCGATTTTGACTGACTTTCCACTTGCCTTGCAATGTGGTGATTTGAATTTCAATGCCGACAATGGCGTTGAACATCTTTTTCAAATATTCATCAGGAGCATCGCTCAATTGCCAAGGTGCAGGCAAGCGACTTTCATGCTGTGCCGTCATTGCCGTTAAATGCGTGCGCAACCAAATGTGGTCTTCAATCACTCGCACGCTCCCATAGGCATGCACTGCCGTATAATTCCAAGTGGGCACGACCTGATGGTGTTCCTGCTTACTCGGATACCACGAGGGCGAGATATAACTTTGCGCCCCTTGGAAAATCACCAAAACTTCAGGGTTTGCACGAATTTCTTGTAGTAATGGATTGGCGCGTGCCAGATGTCCTTGCAAACAGCCCCAAGGCAGTTTCTCAGACAACAGCATTAAGGGAATATGATTTGCGTTGATAGATTCCGCTGTACGAGAAATGAGCGTCGCCAGAGGATAATCACGAATTAATTGCTGCATCACTGCCACATCAGTGACTGCAAATTGTTTCGGAAGGTACATAAAAAATTCTCACTATATGATTACAATTGAATTGTCACTCTCGCTATCGAAGTCAATCTGAATTTGCCATTTATCAATTGTAAATTGCAAGTCGTTATCGCATCTGATAGCATCAAATCGCTTTTTCTACAGTAAAAAACTTAAGTAATCAGTTGGTTATACCAACAATTTCAGAGGAGAGATGATGATGAGCGATCAGCTGCTCATGAAGTACTTGTTAAATTTACACGCGAAAGCACTCACTGGAAATGAACAAGATGATAAGGCTTCTCTGATAGAGAAACTTGAACAAAAAATTCCACCTTATGTCGCCACTCTGAAAGATGATGCTTATCATTTTCCCGAATACGCAGGCGAGCCGCACAGCTTTTGGTACACCGAATGGTGGTATTTTAATTTTTTCGATGAGCGCAATAACATTGCAGGCATGTTGACTTTTGCCGTATTCAACCCAGGAAATTTGGAACATTTAGGTGTTGCCAGTTTAACTGCGGCAGTGGTTAAATCGGGTTCTGGCGAAACATCCTCCCCCATTATTGAATACATCAATCTCGATAAATTTTCCGCATCCACTGAAAATGCCAATTTAGAACTTGCGGGTAATAGGCTCATTGTTGTTGATAAAGATACCTATCGTGTTGCTGCAAAATCAAACGATGGCAGCGTAACCCTAGACTTGATTTATAGACAGGCAGATGAGCCACAATATTTTATTCGCAATCAACATGGGGACTATTGGAATGTCAGTAGTTGGCTAAATTACATGCCCAGTGCTTTTGTAGATGGCGAGGTCAGTCTGAATGGAGAGGTTTTCAGAATTGAGCAAGCCTCTGGCTATCACGATCATGATTGGGGCATGTGGAAGGTTTACAAAGAAACATGGAACTGGGCAGCCGTTTCGATGCCTCAAGAAGCGATTACCTTTGATGTTGTATTTCATGCTGCCTTCCAAAAATCCTCTTCTTACTTCCGTTATGGCGATTTACGCTTATATTTGCCGCAAGAAAATTTCCAGCTCACGCAAGACGGGTGGGTTGAATGGGAACATAATTGGAAATATCCTACCCGCATGACTTTTGAATGTATTGACCAAACAGGTAATTACAAAGTCCAAGTTGCATGGCGTGTGATTGATACCTTGGTCTTGTGGAAATACCCCTTAATTGTGTTTGAACAAACCGCAGAATTTGAGGGAGGACTTTATGAACGAGCAGGGGATGATTGGAAACTGGTCTGTCGATTACAAGCCAAAGGTTTCTGCGAATACACAGGCACGTGGTTACCCCAACAATTAACACAATTCCCATCAGCAACCTAAAGGAGCGATTATGAGCACCAGAGTCGTCATTATTGGAGGCGGAGTCGGTGGTTTATCTGCGGCACATGAGTTGGCTATTCGTCAGAAATATCATGGTGATTTAGAGATTCTCGTGTTTGATGCCCATGCAGACCTTCCGGGAGGAAAGGCGCGTAGTATTCCCGTGCCCAATTCAGGCACTGAGGGAAGAAAGGATTTACCTGGAGAACATGGATTTCGTTTTATCCCAGGTTTTTATAAACACTTGCCTGATACTTTGAAAAATATTCCTCTCGCAGAGGGGAAAACTGTCCATGATAATTTGGTAGAAACTACGGAATTGCTCATTGGGCGTTTTGATACTGAACCCTTTATTGCCCCTGCTAAATTTCCCACGACCTTGGCAGAGTTTGCAATCGCATTAGAAGCCTATTTTTCGTTTGATAAAACTGGCTTAACCAAAGATGATGTCGAGTTTTTTGCCGCTAAACTCTGGCAAATTGCGACTTCTTGCCAACAGAGAACGCTGGCTGATTTAGATAAAATTGTGTGGTGGGACTTCATTGAAGCAGACAGCCGCTCTATTGCTTACCAAAATTTTTTGGGCAATGGATTATCCCGCTCTCTCACGGCAAATGATCCGCACAAAGCAAGCACCCGCACTTTAGGACGGGTTTACTTACAGCTCATTATGGGAATTACCACGCCTGGTTCAGCCAGTGATCTGGTTCTCAACTCGCCCACTAACGAATCATGGATTTTCCCTTGGCTGGATTTTTTAAAAAGCTTGGGGGTTCATTATCAACTGGGGGCACGCGCTCGTAAAATTGAATGTGATGGGACGAGAATTAGAGGGGTTGTCTTAGAAAGTCCTGAGGGACGGACAGAGACTGTAGAGGGTGATTACTTTATTTTTGCAGTTCCCGTAGAAGTCATGGCTTCTTTGCTAGAAGTTGATCAGCAACAAGGGGGCGTTGTTTTAAAAGCAGACCCTACCTTGAACAGCATTATTACGCTAAAGCAAGATGTTGCATGGATGAACGGATTGCAATTTTATCTGAACGAAAATGTGAAGATTGTGCATGGTCATCAGCTTTACGTGGATTCGCCGTGGTCTATTACGGGGATTTCACAAATCCAATTTTGGGAAAGTTCGGGCTATCACATTGAACAAGCAGGTAATGGTCGTGTGAAAGGTATTTTGTCTACAGACATCTCGAATTGGGATAATCCTGGGATTTTATACGGCAAATCTGCCAAAGACTGTACGGCTGAAGAAATCAAGAACGAAGTTTGGGCGCAACTGAAAAAATCGCTCAACAATGGGCATGAAATATTGAGAGATGAGATGCTCGAAAGTTGGTATCTTGATCCAGACATTGAAGACATCAAGCAAAGCATCGAAACCGGGCAAATTCACACCAATACCGAACCGCTGCTGGTGAATCACATCAACAGTTGGACTTTACGTCCTGAAAGTTATACCCGCATTCCAAACATGTTCCTCGCTTCTGATTATGTGCGCACGAATAGCGACTTAGCGTGCATGGAAGCTGCAAATGAAGCGGCAAGACGTGCAGTCAACGGCATATTAAACCGTATCAAATCGGAAGCTCCCTTGTGTCAATTGTGGGAAGTTTTAGAATCAGAATTATTCCTTCCTGCAAGAGCGCGTGATGAACTGCGTTACAATAAAGGCTTGCCATGGGATGGTAAATTTATCTAAAAATGTAGTGAGCCGCTAAAAGAAAAAAGACGGATAGTTTTAAATTATCCGTCTTTTTTCAATGATACCCCATTTATGGGACTAGAATCGCCATTGTAATTGCGCGTTAATAATATCCGTCCCTGCTTTATAACTACCCTTCAAAGTATCTCCAAAACCACCCACAACTTGAATATCATGATTTTTGATGAAGGCGTGGGCATAACCGATATTGAAACTTAACTTATCTGTCCATTTGTGCGAAGCCCCCGCACTGAGCCACCACATGTCTGCGATGGGAACTAGCGGATCAAAACGATCATTTGGAATAGGGCTTTGATCGAAAGCTAAACCTGATTGAAAATGCCAACCCGACGCATGTCCATAATCAAACCCCACAGCGATCCGTTTACTATCGTGCCATGCTTTAGTAATGACAGTTTTTAGTTGTGCAGGATTATCATAACTAATGGCAATTTCATTATTACGACTCCAACGGGTATAACTGAAGTCGCCCAGAATGGCTAAACGCTCGTTCCATTGATGCACCAAACTTAAAGATAAACGCTCGGGTAAAGTCATCGGGATTGTGGCTTGCGTATTGCTGAAAGCAGGTTGCAAAATAGCCGCCGCCGTGGGAATTGAAAAACTGGCATCGCCTTTAAGATTTTGCTTCACCGCAGAACGATAATGAAAGCCTAAACGGGTTTTATCCGTCAGCTTCCATAATGTCCCCAAATTATATCCCCAACTCCAGTCGCTTGCCTTAATTTTCAGGCGACCATCAGCCCCTTGTGGCGTTAGTCCTGCTTGAGCACAGGCTTGTGGGGACACTGCGCCAAAACAGACCGTGCCCAAATCCAAGGCATTGCTTATTTCAGCATCAATGTATTGCAGACTTACACCGCCACCAATAGACAAGACTTCATTGAGTTTATAGCCCACACTGGGATTGATATTAATGGTTTTTAACAAACCTTTAATCGTTTGATAACGTCCCACCCAATTGCTGTCATACTCTGTTCCCAAACCAAAGGGGGTATTAATACTCCATCCCAATGCTAATTTATCAGTCACAGGATGTGCATAATAAAGAGCTGGAATTGGGGTAATTGCGCCCGCATCTCCCCCACTGCCACCGCGCATAGGATTACCCAACACGTCTCGACTACCTTGATTCGTCATTTTTGCGGCAGTGATAAAAACTTGTCCTGTTACCAATAGCTGTGATTTTTTAATGTCGGTTAATCCCGCAGGATTCGTAAACGCTGTAATCGCATCTTCTGCAATGGCAGCATCCCCTGCCCCTGCGCGTCCCAAACTCGTTCCTCCCGGATATTCATTGAGTGAAAAACCAGCAGCTTGAACGTTCGACATGAGTATATTAATGCTGAGAAAAATAAGCGTGTAATGAGGCAAGTGTCTGGGTATTTTTGGCTTCAATGGTGAGACCTCTCAATTTTATTGTAAATATGTAACTTATAGCTTTGGCTATCCCTTACTTTTCCGTCATGACTTCAATATCCGACCAATCGCTAGGAACACCCTCACGTAATAATTGGGCAGCACGTTTTAAATAGAGCAGAGCGGCTTTATCTTCTGGGTTCTGTTGTAGGATAGAGGAAAAGCAATCATGCGCTTGTCGAAATTCTTTATGTTGAAAATGTTGTAAGCCCTCTTCAAAGCAAGTTTGGCTTTGTTGTTTGAGTTGTACGATAGTTTCATCTTCACCATCAAATACTTCAAATAAGGAAACGGTTTTAGCACGTCCTTTAACCTGCGCTTTCCCTAAAAAGCGAATGTGATATAGCTCTGGCTGTATTAATCCACTCAGTGTTGTTTCGCTGATGATAATGCTCGCACCATAATATTTAGTCAGTCCTTCTAAGCGTGAGGCTAAATTAACACTGTCTGAAAGGATGTCAGCTTGCATACGCTCAGATTCACCGAGAACACCTAAAATCATTTTACCCGTGTGTAGACCGATACCAATGTGAATAGGTGGTTTGCCTTGTTGTTTAAGCGAGAGGTTAAACTGAGTGACCTGACGAACCTTGGCGATAGAACCGCGAATGGCATCATCTGCTGAATGTGGGAATACCGCCATCACACCATCCCCCATATATTTGATAATAAACCCATTATTCTGACGAATTGCAGGACTGACATATCCTAAATAAGCATTAATAAAATCAAATATTTCTTGAGGGCTCATTTTTTCAGATAATCCCGTAAACGATCTAATATCTGAAAATAGAATAGTCATTTCTTGTTGAACTTGTTCACCCAGCTTGAGCGTTAAAATGTCATCGCTGTGCAAGAAATTTAAAAATTCACGAGGCACAAATAGTGCGTAAGCCGCATTAAGTTGTGATTGACGTTGGTATAAAATCGCATTATCGATAGAAATGGCAACTTGAGAAGATAATAATTTAAGCACTTCTAAACGTTCTTTAGAAAAAACATGGGTAGCAAGGTTATTTTCTAGGTAGAGGGCGCAGACTAGCTTTCCTTGTCTCACAATCGGAATACAAAGAACTGATTTAGGATGATGAGCAATGACATAAGGGTCTTTAGCATATTGTGGGGTCGTTGTAGCATCATCTAAAACAATTGTTTCTTGTGTACGGCTCACATAATTGATGAGGCTCATGGGTAATTTATTGTAATTTTGATCCAGAATGATACCTTGTAAAACGACGACGTGTAGTGGATCGGCTTCCCCATAAGCATCAATAAACCATTGTTCATTGCGTCGCAACAGCACAAACCCATGCTGTGCGCCGCTGCTTTCCAATAAGATTTTCATCATGGTAGTTAATAGATTACTTAACATGATTTCCCCTGAAATCGTGAGAGCTGATTTCATGAGTGTATTCAAGTCGAGTACATTGTAATTACCAGAACTACCATGACTTTGGGCAGTAATATGGGCGATTTCAGCTTGAATAACCGAAGGGTTTAATTCGGGATAACGTTTTTCCAGCCATGACACCTTAAGATTTGCACCCCATTGTTTGTAATGTTGATGCGCCTCACTCAAGAATAGACGAGAGGCTTTGACGCTTCCGAGTTCTGAGTAATAGTTGGCTAATAATTCATTCGCCAGTGCGGCTTCTGCGGAAAATTTTAGGGATATGCTGAGCTGAATGGCTGCTTCATATAAACTAATTGCAGTCGCCGTTTCTCCACGAATCGCAGCAATTTCTGCCTGAATTAACTTAACCCGATGTTGTTGATTCATGGGGGCATATTTTGCCCAACTGAGCAGGCGTTTTTGATTTTTAAGAAGGCGTCGCCAATACACCGTTTTGCGTTCTCGACGGTATAATGCCAGTAAAATGAGGGAATAATAGAAGTTAAATAGCGGTACCACGCTCATAGAAAGCACCGCTTCTAACTTGGCTTCTGCGCGCCGCATGGCAGCATAAGCGGATTCTATTTGGTCTAGCAAATAATGAATGATGGCGTGGTAAAAGTTTTCATAAAAAATGGCGGACTCAAATTCCGATAAACACACGAAAAATGTCGTTTTGGGTTCTGAGGTGTTTGGAGGTATCTCATTGCACAAGACCGCTACACAATCGGATAAGATTTGCAGCACACGTAACTGGACTTCTTGATTGAGCGAACTGATTATCGTCAGATAATGTTTACTTTCCGTGTTAAGCTGCTCTAAATTATCTCCTGCCACGAAACGAGCCTGACAATAGAAAAAGTAATTGTAACTTTGATATTCTAAATCACCTACTTCACGGGCGTTGACAGCCAAGGCTAGCATAGGTTCAAAGGTTTCCCGAATCGACTCATGCCAGTGCCGAATGAAAAAATTATACATCCCACTGTTTTTAGCTTTTAATTCACGGGCATCAAAACGCTGCATGATCACCAGTGAAAGCTTACCAAAAGACAAGCCTGTTTTTAAATCGCCCATAATGCCATTCATTGCCATTGCATAGAGAATGTAGGCATAAGAAGAAATGGCGGCATTCCCATAACTGACGGAAATACGAAGCATCGTAAATACAAATACTGCCAGTAAATCGGTATTTGTTCGATACGCACAAGGCGAAATTGCCGCGATAATACTCAACATTTTGAGTTTTATCGGGTCTTTCAGTTCGGGTAAATTTTCCAAATCCTCCACACTTTTCAAACCAATCGCGGATTTTGCGCGAATTAATTCTTTAACGATATGTAGCTTATTTGGAAAACGGGGTAGTTTTAGCCCTAATTTACCCAACATAAATATTCCAATATCAAGGGCTTGTGACATTTCTCCCTTGCCAATCGCCACGTTCATCGTGACATCATAAGCACAAATTTTTTCTAACAGCGTATTGGCGTTAGCAATAATGATTTCACAATAGGGGAGTGCATCATCATTCAGTAAATAGGCGTTTTCAGCAAGTTGTAAGTATAAGTTGTAGATGAGGGCGTATTGTTGTTGCCAAGCATTTTGTGGCAGTAATTGCACACCATGTAAGGCGTATTTAGACGCTTGTTTATAAGCGGTGGCATTTTTCGCTTTATAAGCTGCCTGCAAGTTTAACTTTGCTAATTGCAGACGCTCAGAATCTTCATCAATCAAATCGATTGCAATGTTTAAATGATTGATAATGTCAAAAATTTTACTTTCGTAGGTTTCTATATCAGAGAGATAGGATTGGAGCAGATAACGTCCAATATTGAGATGAATAATATTGGTTTGTGTGATTGATAAGTAAACCGCCTGCTGTATTTGATCATGTTGAAAACAGAAGGGAAAATGACAGTGTTCACAGCTTTCGTCGGTTTGTCCTAAAGGAATCAGTTTTAAATATTTAGGGGTTTCACCAATCGGCAAAATCAAACCCACATCCAAGGCTTCTTGAATATCAATCAGCGTCTGATGCAATGACTTTTGATAAATATTCGCAAGCATTTCTAAATCAAAGTGATTACCAATGCAGGCGGCAATTTGTAACACTTGCTGGGTTTGGGGTTTTAAGCGTTGAATCTCACTAGACATCAACTCCAGCACATTGTCTGTGATATGCCGACTTGATATTTGATCAATATCCCATTCCCAACGTCGTTGTTCAGTGTCAAAGTACAAAAATTTATGATTGTAAAGGTCTCGAATAAAAGACTTTACAAAAAATGGATTACCTGCTGTCTTCGTCAGCACTAATTCAGCAAGTGCTGCAACCGCAGCAATAGAACGCTGGAGTGTATCGCTGAGTAAATGTGCGATATGTTCTAACTGTAGGGGGCGAATTTGAATATATTCGCGCGGAATACCCTTGATGATTTGCAATAAAGGGTGATATTCATCCACTTCATTATCACGATAGGCCGCAATCACGAATAAGGACTGAATATCTGTTGCTGACATCAGTAATTCAATGAGCTTTAACGTTGCAGAATCCGCCCATTGCAAGTCATCAATGAAGAGCACCAGCGGCGTTGTATCTTGAGTAAAAACCCGCACAAACTGCTTAAATAACGCATTAAAACGATGTTGTGATTCGGATAAACCCAAGGTGATAACTTCAGCTTGCACGCCAATAATTAGCTCAACTTCTGGTATTACGTCAACAATAAGACGGGCATTATCGCCTAAGGCATTCAGTAGTTTATTTTTCCATTCCGCTAAAACATGCTCATCTTCAGTCAATATTTGTCTTACTAATTCACGAAAAGCTTGAATCAGTGCGCTGAAAGGAATATCACGATTAAATTGATCAAACTTACCCGTTATAAAATAGCCACGATTTTCAAGTAATGGCTTGTGTAATTCATTAACAACTAATGACTTACCCATTCCTGAGCTACCACTGACTAAAGTCAGTTTTTTCTCGCCTTGCGCAACTTGCTGGAAAATTGCCATTAATTGTTCAATTTCTTGTTCCCGACCATACATTTTTTCGGGAATTTGGAAATTTTCCAACTCATCACGCTTACCTAAAACAAAGTTCTGAATGCCCCCTGTTAATGTCAGCGAACTAAGACAGGTTTGCAAATCGAAGGTTAAGCCTTGGGCACTGAAATAACGATCCTCCGCAGATTTTGAAAGTAGTTTCAAAATAATTTCAGAAATCACCAGCGGAATTTCAGCATTCACCTTGTGAGGTGGAAGAGGTAGTTTTGCAATATGACAATGAACCAACTCTAAAGGATCAGTATCTTCAAAGGGTAATTTTTGCGTAAGCATTTCATAAAACACAATACCCAACGAATAAAGATCAGTTCTATAATCAATGGGGCGATTCATACGCCCCGTTTGTTCGGGGGAAATATAAGCTAAAGTACCTTCCAATAAATTAGGATTGCTCACTATTTGCACTTCTTGATGCAATGAGCTGGAAATTCCAAAGTCAGTAATTTTAATAAGCAGTGATTCAGGATGAATAATTAAGTTTGAGGGCTTTATATCTTTATGGATAATTTTATGCTGATGAATATAAGAAATTGTCTCTGCCAGTGAGATAGCCGTCGTTAAGAAATCTTGTAAATTAAAAGTGTATTTTTTTAGAAATTGCGAAAGTGAAATACCTTGAAAATCTTCAAGAATTAACAGCGTATTATGTACATAACTGTCTAGTGCATACGTTCTAACAATGCCATTGTGTTGTAACTTACAACCAATTTCATACTCATGGCGTAATTTAGCAATTTTGTAAAGTTTTTCTTCTTGCGTCGTTCCGATCACTTTTATAACCACGGGATTTTGATCTGCCTTTCTCAAAGCTTTATAAACCCTATGATTTCCTGAGTGTATTTCACTTAGAATTATATAGTTATGAAAGTCGTCCATTATGATTCTCTTCTATTTCCATCAAAATTTATTATATAGCGAGTCTTTATCGCATTCAAAATTATTTTTATATATTATTCAATAATAATGAGTTAATGTAGCGTCCATTTTATGTCTTCTATGGCATATAAAAAATAAATGGAATGCAATCCATAAAAAACTACGATTAAGGATCATAACGGTGTCAAATATTACCCTTTCTGAAATCGATGATTTATTTCTACCGAGTTTTTGCGAGGCACGCATGGTCTTTCTTACCATTGTCTTGGCAGAATTATTCGCTTTCATCATGGTATTAACGCCCTTAGGAAAAGAACATTATCATTGGTTTTATATTGAAAATTATTTCTTATTAGATTTAGCCGTGGTTTCGCTCTTTATTCAATGGATAGTGCTCCTCAGTGCCGCGACATTATGTTTACTACGCGGCTGGTTAAGCGAGTTATCCAGCAATTTCTGGGCAGGTTTACTCAGCTATTTTATTATCTTGATGATCACGGGGTTGACCAGTGAAATTTCATGGTGGGTGCAAGATGTCATCAGTGGTATTGATAATCTTCATATTGAACAACACCATGCACATATTTTCAAAAATTTATGGGTAGCAAGCTTTGCAATTATTATCATTTTCGGAAGTATTTACTATAAATATAATGTAAATACAAAAATACTGGTTTTAATTGCAGGAATTATTTTATCATTGGTGGCTATTTTCAGCGAAATATCTTCTTTTCTAACCACACCCCATGAATTAATTAGTCAAGCTTCAAAATATCAGCTTTTCTTACTGCGTAATTTAGGGATTAGTGCAGTACTTAGTGCAGTTATTTTACGTTATTTATATGTCCAACATCATTGGCGAAAACAAACGATTGCAGGCGCGTATGCCCGAGTTCAAGCCTTACAAGCCCGAATTCGTCCCCATTTCCTGTTTAACAGCATGAATAGCATTGCCTGCTTGATTCGGATAGACCCCGACAAAGCCGAAGAAGCGATTGAAGACTTTGCCGAATTATTTCGCGCAAGCCTCGCCGATGTGCGCCAACGGGTCAGCTTCGCCGATGAAGTCCATGTTTGCGAACAATATTTACGCATAGAAAGTTTGCGGCTTGAAGAACGTCTCAAAGTGGTGTGGAATATCGACAATGTACCTGAAGATGCACTGATTCCTCCGCTCACTTTGCAACCTTTAATTGAAAATGCGGTTTATCATGGCGTGCAATTAATTGAAGAAGGCGGTACGATTCAAATCACGGGCTTGTTTGATGGAAAACAAATAAAATTAGACGTTGAAAGCCCCCTGTCTGTCGATTCCACACATAAACATGTGGGTAATCAGATCGGACAACAAAATATTTTACAACGCTTGCGTTTATACTTTGGTCACGCCGCAAAAATGCGCGTCGAACAACACGCCAGCACCTACTGTGTCAGCCTAAGATTCCCCTATCAAAATCATGAAAATCCTAATCGTTGATGACGAAAGACTTGCCCGTGAACGGCTACGCGCCTTGTTAAATGAACTGGGTGGCTACGAAATTATTGGGGAGGCGTGCAACGGGCGCGAAGCGGTCAGCATTGCCAAATCGCAACAACCCGACGTGGTGCTGCTCGATATTCGGATGCCAAGCATGGACGGCATGAGTGCAGCCGACATTTTAACCACTTTACATCCCGCGCCTGCGATTATTTTCATCACAGCCTATGGCGACCATGCCTTAGAAGCTTTTGAAAAACAAGCAGTTGATTATTTGCTGAAACCCATTCGTAAAGAACGGCTTTCGCAATCTTTGAAGCGCGCCTATGCCTTATTGCACCCACAAATCGAGCATCAAGACCCGCCCCAAGACAGTGCGCGCAGCCACATCACCGCCAACGTGCGCGGTGAATTGCGCCTGATTCCCTTAAACAAAATTTTCTACTTTCTCGCAGACGAAAAATATGTCGCCTTGTTTTGGAAGGAAGGGCAAGTTTTAATTAACGAACCTTTGAAAGATTTGGAAATTGAATTTGCAGGGCAATTTTTACGCATTCATCGCAGCACCTTAGTTGCGATTATTCACATCGCAAGCCTTGTGAAAAATCGCGATGGACAGCATTTTGTCAAACTCAAAGAATGCGATAAACAACTGGAAATTAGCCGCCGTCATCTGCCCACCGTCCGCAAAATTCTGCGCGACATGCACCTTCCCGAGTTGTAAATGTCTACCTTTATTTTAGCTTTGCGTTATTTGCGCCGCGATTGGCGACACCCCGAACTGCGGATTTTAAGTATTGCTTTAATCATTGCCGTGGCTGCGGTCAGTTCCGTGAGTTTTTTCACCAATCGCATCGAACAAGTGATAGCCCGCCAAGCAGGCGAACTCATTGGCGGAGATTTGGTGATTGCTGCCTACAGTCCTTTGCCGCCCAATTTACGGGAAACCGCGCAGGCACAGGGTTTAAAAGTGGCGGAAACTTGGAGTTTTCGTAGCGTCATCCTGCCGCAAGCGCAACCGATTTTGACCGAAATCAAGGCAGTGGATGCGCATTATCCCTTGCGAGGCGAATTAAAAACTGCGCTTGCATTAAACGGAGCTGAACAAATCGCCCAACAAGTGCCGCGTGGTGAATTGTGGGCAGAGCCGCGTTTATTGCAGCAAAGTGATTTAAAACTTGGCGATAAAGTGCGCGTTGGCGAGGCAGAGTTCAAATTAAGCAAAGTGCTGACTTATGAACCTGATCGCAGTAACGAAATTTTTCAAATCGCGCCGCGCGTGTTGATGAATCTCGACGATGTTGCCAGCACACAACTCATCAGCGTGGGCAGTCGGGTGAAATATCGTTTATTAATCACAGGCGAACCCAATGCGATTGCTAACTATCGTGCATGGATTAAATCCTTAAAACTCACCCAATTAGACGTACAAGGCGTAGAAGATTCGCGCCCAGAAATTCGCAGTGCTGTCACCCGCGCCCAACAATTTTTAGGATTAGCAGCCTTAATTTCTGTGTTATTAGCAGGCGCAGCGATTGCAGTAGCCGCCCAACATTTTGCCCAACGCCAAGCCAATGCCAGCGCGATTATGCGTTGTTTGGGCACGACGCAAAGCGTAGTGTTGCAGTTGTATCTGTGGCGAATTTTAAGTATTGGAATTTTGACCAGTTTAATCGGTTGTGTGCTGGGCTGGTTGGCGCAACAAGGCATTGCCGCGTTACTGGCGCAATATTTACAAAATTTACCCGCTTTGCCGCCGCCCGATTTTTCACCGTGGAGCGTGGGCATGGCGACGGGTTTAATTACCTTGTTAGGTTTTGCCCTGCCCCCAATTTTACGCATCAGCAGCGTGCCCCCGTTGCGGGTATTGCGGCATGAATTGGGCGCGACTCCGTTGCGGGTGTGGCAAGTGGTGATTATTGCAGGCTTGGCATTGAGCGGTTTAATGCTGTGGCAGGCGGGCGATTTCGCGATGGGCTGGCTGATGATTCGTGCGGTGGTTGGGGCGGTGGCGGTATTGTTAATCGCGGCGTACTTGCTGATTAAAATCGTAGGCAAATTACGCTTAGGTTCACAAATTACGTGGCGGTTTGGGCTGGCGAATTTGGTGCGCCGTTCTGAATCCAGCACTTTACAATTGGTCGCCTTTGGCATGGGCATGATGGCATTATTGCTGCTTGCAGTGGTGCGGGTGGATTTATTAGCCGCTTGGCAACACCAATTTACCGCAGGCACACCCAATCAATTTTTGGTAAATATTTTACCCGAGCAAGTGTCCGCCGTAGAAAAGACATTGAGCGCGGCGGGCTTAAAAACCAGTGGCATGTATCCGATGGTGGTGGGCAAATTCTCATCTATAAACGGGGTGGAATTATCCGCTGATAATTATGAATCGGAACGCGCTAAACGCTTTATTAATCGTACTTTTAATTTTTCCAGCGCAGGACATTTACCGCTGGATAATAAAATTATCGAAGGCAATTTTGACCCGAGCCAGCCTCATCAATTATCAGTTGAAGAAACTTTTGCCAAAGAATTAAGAATTAAACTGGGAGATGTGTTGCTGTTTCGAGTCGGTGAACGCGAAGTGAAAGCGACAGTGAACAGCATTCGGCGGGTGCATTGGGATTCTTTCAATGTGAATTTTTTCGTATTAGGTTCGCCCGACATGACCCAAGATTTGCCCGCAACGTATGTGAGCAGTTTTTATTTGCCGCCTGAGCGTGCGAATTTGTTGGGAGATTTAGTGCGCCAATATTCTAATGTTACCCCTGTCGATATTGGCAATGTGTTAAACCAAGTGCAAGCGATGATGCAGCAAGCGGTGTTGGCGGTGGAATATGTGTTTATGTTCACGCTGTTGGCGGGAATTATGGTGTTGTATGCCGCGCTGAATGCCAGTCATGAAGAACGTTTGTATGAAGGCGCGATTTTACGCACGCTGGGCGCAACGCGGCGGCAAATTCTCAGCGGTTTGTTAGCGGAGTTTATTACTTTGGGCGCATTGGCAGGATTTTTGGCGGCAAGCGTTGCCAATGTGGTGGGCTATCTGATTGGCGTGCATTTATTCGACTTGAATTACAGCGTGAATTATTGGATTTGGCTGCTGGGGATTTTTGGCGGTGGTTTGGGCGTGGGGCTTGCGGGCTTGTTGGGAACACGTCGCATTTTAGCGGTGCCGCCGTTGTTGGTGTTGCGCGGGGTGGGGTAGAATTTTTTAGAACAACATGGGTAATGCAAAACCACCTTCAATTTTCAGAATTGAAAACCTAATGTTATTTCTTGTTCCTAAATTCTGTTTGGGAACAAGA
>JBDLSS010000142.1:0-4404 GCA_039799345.1 Pseudomonadota bacterium | reverse complement strand
CCAGTTAAAACGGCGGTATTTTTAATGCTGCAACAGCCTACGGGCGAGATTTTACTGGAACAGCGTCCCGCGCAGGGTATTTGGGGCGGGCTGTGGAGTTTTCCAGAATGTGCGGATATTGGTGAAATTCATCGCTATTGTGAACAAGAATTGGGCATTCAAGTTCAAAAATATAAGGTTTGGGAAAGTTTGCGCCACACTTTCACCCATTTTCATTTGGATATTTTGCCCGTGCAAATCACCATTAATCGTGAACAAAGCACAGCTATAGCACTTTCTAATAGAGTTTGGTATAAGGTGGCAACGCCGATAAAATTGGGGCTTGCCGCGCCTGTCGCCCGATTAATCCAAGAATTAACTGCATTTCCCGCGCGTCCTGTGCAGGACTGTCTTTTGTAATCTCATCACAAGGAAACCAACATGAGCCGTACTGTCAATTGTGTGAAACTGGGCAAAGAAGCTGAAGGCTTAAAAGCTCCTCCTTATCCCGGTGAATTGGGCAAGCGTATTTATTTGGAAGTTTCTCAAGAAGCTTGGCAATTATGGTTAAGACATCAAACCATGTTGATTAATGAATACCGCCTGTCTCCTATCGACCCTAAAGCCCGCAAGATGCTGGAAGAAGAAATGGAAAAATTCCTCTTCAGCGAAGGTGCAATGCAGCCCACGGGTTACGTGCCTCCGAAAGATTAAGATTTTAAAGAAGCCCCCAACCCTCTAAAGGGGGCTAAACAATTAAAAAGTTTTGCTTTTAAGTCCCCTTTAAGGGATTTAGGGGCTTCTTTAAAAAAGGGCGCAGTCCAGTTTGCAAGATTCAAACTCGTCAATGAACTAAATTATCACAAGGATTTGCTTTAGAAATAATTATACAAGCCACAGGGCTTTCTCAAGCGGAAATTGAACAGTTATAATAACCACAGAAAATTAATATTGATGTAAAAACTTACTCGTGCAACTTTATCGGTCTTACGCGCCCCAGTGCAAACTGTCGTGCTGTTGATACGCTTGAGGCTGCGGCAAATTATTGGATAGAAGGCACTGAATGATGTTAATCGCTGATGAATATACCTTAGAACAACAAATTACTTTATTAAATCAACATTATAGTGCATTGAATGACTTACTCACTGATTTGAATGCACAAATCAAACGCTGTGTAGACCCCCAGCAAGCTAAAGATTTGCAAGAACAAATTGATAATTTACAGGCAGAGTTAGAGGATATAGAACGCGAATTAGCCAAGCTCAAGGCGGGCGATGCAGAAGCCGCCTTGGGAACTTTGTATAATGTTCCAACATTGCCTAGCTATTTGGTCGAACACACGCAATTACTCAATGAATTAAAAGCTAAATTAGTGATGAAACCCTCGATTGCTGAAATCAGTGATGGGCAAAAAAACCCCATTTTATTGCGGGGTGCAAGTGGCATTGGGAAATCTCTAGTTAGCGCAATGTTAGCGCATGATTTGGTGATTCGACGCAAATTTGTAGATGGTATTTTTTGGATTCACGTTGGACAAGCCTCTGATCCTGTTGCCCAACAAATGCGGGTTTATCAATATTTAGCTAAAAATACCAGTAATCCTGCCGCTGCGGAATTTTTAGAGCTGGAGGAAGGCGTTGAACGTCTGAAAGAGCTTTGCGGAAAACGCGCTTGTCTGTTCATTCTTGATGATGTATGGGATGTACGCGATGTGCTGGCATTCAGCCGTTTGGGGAAAGAAAGCCAGTTAATTATGAGTACCTGTGAGAATAATGTGATTGAATTTATTAAGCACTTTCTTGCAGGTATTCAAGAATATACCGTGCCGTATTTGAATATGGCACAAGCAAGCAGCTTTTTCAGTCATTATCTGGAAACTTCCAGTTTTAATTCTACCCAGCACGAATTATTAAATTACTGCCATTATGTACCACAAACTTTGAAATTAGCGGCTCATGCAGTGCGCAGCCTGCCCGCAAATACGCCTGTACAGAAGCATTTGCAACAAGCCGAAATTTTCTTTCCTGAAGTCAGTTATGAATATTCCAACACCTTGTTACAAGCCCTGCATGTCAACAGCGAGGCTTTGGGCGAGCAAAGTGAATATTATTTCACCTTGGCAGTGTTTGCCGATTACACCGCGATTCCCTATGCGCCACTATTAATGTTGTGGCGGTATTTGTACCAATTGCAAGATGAAGAATCCCATCAATTTATTAAACAATTGGTTTCCAAAGGTTTAGTACAAGTAACGGGTGATAGCACTTCCAAATCGCGCTATTTAAGTTTACAAACTATTCAGCATGATTATTTATGTGAATGCGCTGATATTGAAAAACTGCACAGTCATTTGTTAGCAGCTTATCGTCGTTTGTGTCCACACGGTTGGGCGACGGGTGTACAAGATGGTTATTTTTTTGACTATCTGGCAATTCATCTACTCAGCGCACAACGGCAACGCGAATTAAAATCTTTGCTCTTAGATTTTGACTGGATTCAAGCCAAATTACAGCATGGTACTTTGCATTCTTTACTCAATGATTACAGCTTGTTGGAAGATGATGCTGATGTGGTGGTGGTGCAAAAAGCATTGCGCCAAAATGCGAGCGTACTTTTACAAGACAAGCAGCAACTGGCAACACAATTGCTTAATTGTTTATGGGTTGCTACCTCTTCACCTGAGTTGCAAACCTTACTCAACCAAGCGAAAGAGCTTGCCCCAGATTGGTTGCCACCCCAGTAAATAGTGCTAGAATCAGCCTTCTACTTCATTTTTAAGGAGTTCTGATTTGTCTAACAAACTGCGATAAAAAATAATGTAGGACAGGAATTCTGTGCTACATGAGGGAGAGAATGTGAATTTATGTAGCTGCTGCTATGCCAAAATCTCGTAATAACAGTGCTTTTGGCGCATTGCAGAATTACTTTGATCGCGTGTCTAATAGTTTGGAAGATCGGATTCCTGAATATTTACAAATGCGTAAATATGCGCGAGTTTATGCTGAATCGCGCAAATTATTGGAAATTGGCAAAACCTTGAATTTGGCAGCGGGCAGTATTGATGAAATTAATCTCACCAATAAACTGAATGGCGACAACCTGCGCCAATTTGCTGAATTATTAAATGCCCGCAGTCTTCCACTCCGCACCTATTTACAAAATAAACCTCTGACCAAAGAAATCAAATTACTGCATTTTATCTTTAAAAATTTGCAACAGACGATTAAAGCTTTAGCCACCATTCATAAAAATTTGAAACGCATTAATGCAGTGATTCCTGTCATCAATGCTTTGTTGAAACTCAAAGAAAACGACAGTGACAAAGAACACGATCCTGTGCTTCATGAAATTAGCCTAGCGTTAAAAACCAATTTAATGTTGCCCGAACTTGATCCAATTAAAATCGCATTAATTCGTGAAGGTTCACCGTTTTCAGATCAATTGACCCGTCTCGGTTTTGAGCAAATTAATGATGTTAGCGACAAACTCATCGGTTTGTTGAACGATAAGCTGTTAGTGGTGCTTGAAGCATCGGAAGTGCTGATTAATGGCATTGAAAGTGATGGAGTGAATGATGTTTCAGTTGAGAAGCGTTTGCCTGATGAAGTACGGGTGTTGTTTTTAGCGCAAAGCGTGCTGGATATTTTTTTCAAAATTCGAGAAATTCGAAACTGTATTAAAACAATCATCAGTTTTATGAATGATTTAAAAGACGTACTGGAAGGACGAAAGCTGGATATGAAAGCCGAAGCTTTGCTGTGTCTGAGTGATAATTCAGCACATGACAATAGCATTCGGGATATTGTGCTCAAGCATTTGCCGACAAACTTGCGACGTGGCGTGCCTGTGATTAATGAAATTGCCACGAGTTTGGACGCGCTCGATTTAAAATTACGCTTGAATACTTTGGATTTAACGAAAATATTGAAAATGACTTACGGCTTGATTTATGAGAAATCTACACGTAATTGGATAAATCCTTATGAGGATTAGTTTTAAAGCAGTCTGTTAAAAAAAGGGGGGTACGTTAAAATTTAACCAGAGGTGCTCCCCCTTTGAAAAAAGCACTCCTTCCAATAGCGATGATTTTACGAGCTTACTTGAGATAAAAAATATTTAGATTGAAATAGTGACTAGGGCGAGTCATCAATTAGGTTTTAACAGAAAGTAGCGCGTTTAAAAATCTTTAAAGAAGCCCCCAACCCCCTAAAGGGGGCTAAACACAAACAAGTTATTTAATGTTTAATGTTTTAAGTCCCCTGTAGGGGGATGGCTAAATCATTAACGGTTATTTACTTTACTTTAAGAACAATAGGTTACATACACTTTGCTATTTATCACTGTTTTTCTATTTTCTGTTTTGATAAGTTTGACCAGCTAATTTTCTCTTTCGTGAAAATTACAGGGCTGTTTTTAGTTGCA
>JBDLSS010000141.1:0-4106 GCA_039799345.1 Pseudomonadota bacterium | reverse complement strand
CATTATCTGTTAGAAGCTTTGCGAGATAGAACGAAGCAAAGTCTCAGTATTTTTGATGTGCAAACTGTTGTGGCTGCGGCGGTTGCCAAAAAAACGCAACAACAGCAGTTTCCTTGGCATGAAGGGACTTTGACTCAAACTTTTTGTTTTTTGCCGTCTTGTGGTATTTCTCAGAAAGATGAAAATTTGCTGTCGGGAAATGCAAAACTGAAACAGCAGGCTACAGTGGTTACTCCTGTTACTGAAGTGCCAAAAAATCAAAATCTTGATGAAGAAGCTTCGTTTGAGTTAGGTATGGATTTATGGAAACAAGGCAAATGGGCTGAAGCGGCTGCGGCTTTTCAAAAGCAGATTGAGATTACACCTAATCATGAAAGTGCTTGGTATAACTTGGGTGTTGCCTTAGGACATCAAGGAAAACTGGATGAAGCGGTTGCGGCTTATCGCAAGCAACTGGAAATTGAGCCTAGTGATGATTCGGTTTGGTATAACTTGGGTTGGGCTTTAGATGAACAAGGAAAACTAGACGAAGCGATTGCGGCGTATCGCAAACAATTAGAAATTAAACCGAACCATGAAAGTGCTTGGAATAATTTGGGTATTGCCTTAGAAAAGCAAGGAAAAAAACAAGAAGCAATCGCCGCTTATCGTAAACAATTAGAGATTGTTCCTAATAATCAAATAGTCCAAAGAAATTTAAACAGGTTTTTGAAAAGGAAATAAAACCCGTTCTTAGCTGATATTATCAGCCTCGTAGGTTGGGTTGCCAACGGCAACCCAACACAAACCCCAATCCTTCCCAACATCACATTCCTCTCTTTGTGTTCGTTGGGTTGACTTGCGCCAACCCAAGCTACGGATTGCTTCTTGTCTGAACCACAATTCACATAATTAACACAATTACCCCAATTATAAACATTAAAAATTCTCGTATTTAATTGTGTTAATTGAGGTAATTATGTGAATTGTGGTTCAGACAGTTTTGGAAACACGAAATGCGTAATCTTATCTCGTCATCTATTGAATAGTTTGCAGGTTTTCCAAAAGGAAAAAACTCAACAAATCGCTATCGATAATGATTCGATAAGAACTCAGGTTAATTATCTGTTATTTCTTAACTTTTAGCTGACATCTATAATGAAAGCTGTATAGACAATATTCCTAGGTTCTACGTCTCTGTTATAATGCGCATCCTTTCTTAACCAGCGCGTTATCTACCATGCAATTTGAAGTTCTCGCCCGTGACGCTCATGCCCGTTGTGGTCAATTACATTTTCCTCGCGGCACGATTGATACCCCCGCTTTTATGCCTGTGGGCACGTATGGCGCAGTGAAAACCATGCTGCCTGAAGAATTATTAGCCATGGGTGCACAAATCATTTTGGGCAATACTTTTCACTTGATGCTGCGCCCAACCACAGCAGTGATTCAAGCGCATGGCGATTTACACGATTTCACGCGCTGGAACAAACCGATTTTGACTGATTCGGGCGGCTTTCAAGTGTTCAGCTTGGGGAAGCTGCGCAAAATCAGTGAAGAAGGGGTCGCCTTCCGTTCACCGATTGATGGTGCGAAAGTGTTTCTCAGCCCTGAAATTTCGATGCAAGTGCAACGTGAATTAGGCTCAGACATCGTGATGATTTTTGACGAATGCACGCCACATCCTGCGACAGAAAGCGAAGCACAAACTTCGATGGAATTATCTTTGCGTTGGGCGGCACGTTCCAAAATTGCCCATGCGGATAATCCCGCCGCTTTATTTGGCATTGTGCAGGGCGGCATGTACACGGATTTACGGGATATTTCACTGGCAGGTTTACAAGAAATTGGTTTTGATGGGTACGCTATCGGCGGTTTGTCGGTGGGAGAGCCGAAGCCTGAAATGCAGCGCGTATTAAGCCATGTTGCGCCACGGTTGCCAGCGGATAAACCACATTATTTAATGGGCGTGGGCACGCCTGCGGACATTGTGTATGCGGTTTCGCAAGGGATTGATATGTTTGATTGTGTGATGCCGACCCGCAATGCTCGCAATGCCCATTTGTTCACCAGTGCGGGCGTGGTGCGTTTGCGTAATAGCCAATATCGTAGCGATACTCGCGCCTTGGATGAAAATTGCGATTGCTACACTTGCCGCACTTATAGCCGCGCGTATTTACATCATTTGGACAAGATGAAAGAAATGCTGGGGGCGCATTTGAACACAATTCATAACCTGCATTTTTATCAGAACTTGATGAAAAATTTGCGGGCGGCGATTCGTGAACAGCGTTTAGAGGGATTTATCAAAACATTTTGTGAACAGCAAGGTTTACAAAGTTTGTAAATTTGCGAAATGGTGAATTTTGAATAGGCAGAACCTATGCCATTCAACTGTCCAAACCCCAATTGACACAGGATAAGGATTAACACAATTATGTTAGTTATTAATTATGCTAATTGTGCAAATCATGTGAGTTGGGATTTGGGCAACAGAATCAGAATCAACTACCTTCTGACTCTATTTTAAAAAACGCGCTCGCTACGCGGCTTTGATATTCGAGGCTTGCTTACCTTTCGCGCCGTTCGTAATATCGAAAGAGACACGTTGACCTTCTTGCAAGGTTTTAAAACCTTCCATACTAATCGCTGAGAAGTGAGCAAAAATATCTTCGCCACCTTCGTCAGGCGTAATGAAACCGAAACCTTTCGAATCGTTGAACCACTTTACAGTACCTAAAGACATCTGGGCATTTCCTATCTGAATAATGAAACATAAAAACTAGCTCGGGACAAAATCGAGCCTAGGGTAAAACAGGGGTACATCATAGTTGTGAATTCCATAGAAAAGTATCTATGTTCATCTAAACGCTTCACTGCTTATCGCTCTCTCGAATTATCGATATCAGTCTTACATAAGCTCTGCGTTCGTATAGCATTGTCAACTTCCAATGCTCCCTTCACACACAATAGAAAGTGAGAAAAGTGTAATGAAAAAATACAGAAACTCCAAATGTTTTTTCAATGGTGTCAATAAAATGCTATTTTCTCATAGCACAATTAACTTGTTTTACCACAAATTAAACAAAAGAGCAGAGCACATCATACACCTTATTAAGTTAAAAATAACTCAACATTCTGCTCTTTTTTAAAAAATTTAATCTCTTTACATGCAAAACTAATCTGTATTATTTGCAATAGATTAGTTTTGGTTTACAACCAGCCCAATTTAGAGGATTTTAATCACTCATGTTTATTCCTTCATGGCGAGTTTTGAGCCTAATCAGTGGCTGCTTATTTTTAATCACGTTTGGGATATATGCCCCCAGCTTGGAGTATGAGTTTCTTTCGTGGGATACCTACGACTATTTGCAACATACCCAGATGATTCGTGCCTTAACTTGGGAGAATCTCGTCGCCATGTTCAGCAGTTTGTCTATGTTTAATTGGCATCCGCTCACATGGTTTTCATACGCTCTTGATTATGCAATTTATGGTTTAAATCCTTGGGGTTTTCATCTTAGCAATGTGCTGTTTCACAGTGCTAACAGCGTATTATTTTTCTTTTTATGCTTACGTCTGTTGAATTTGCACCTCGCGCTTCAAAAAAATCCCAGTCCTGAATTTATTAAACATGCGTGGTTGAGCGCGGCATTAAGTGCCTTATGGTTTGGCATACACCCGCAACATATAGAATCCGTGGTGTGGATTGCCGAGCGTAAAGATGTGCTATTTTTATTTTTTAGCTTGCTCAGTCTGATCGCATATTTGCGTTATAGCGAAACGCGAAGCTTGCGAGCCTATCTTGGGACATTTTTATGCTGTTTACTGGCGGTAATGTCAAAACCGATGGCGGTCAGTTTGCCCATACTTTTTTTACTGCTTGATATTTATCCATTACAACGCAGTTTTTTGAACGCGCCCCACACCCCCGAACCCCTTAAAAATTTATTATTCGAAAAACTGCCTTTCGCTTTGTGTAGTTTGTTAAGTATGAGTTTAACCCTGATTGCACAGCAGCAAATCATTGGCGTATTTGAGCATGTCGATGTGCAATTGCGGGTACTGAATGCGTTCAATAGTTTATTGTTGTATCTTTCAAAATTCTTAATTCCCCTGACTTTTTC
>JBDLSS010000140.1:0-2607 GCA_039799345.1 Pseudomonadota bacterium | reverse complement strand
CTACTTTGCAAACTGGGTTGTAAATCATACAAAGTATTCAACATGACATTCAGTGTATGCGCCCCTTTGCGCGGTGCAAGCCAACGTGTTTCCCCACTAAAACTGCTCAAACCCACTGCATCACCTTGGCGCAGCGCAACGTAAGTCAGCAATAAAATGGCATTTAAAGTATGGTCAAAATGCGAAAGCTCTCCATCTTGCGCCAACATCCGCCGCCCACTGTCGAGCAAAAAAATTAATTGTTGGTCGCGTTCATCTTGATATTCTTTAGAAATCAATTTTTTTAGGCGTGAAGTCGTGTTCCAATTAATTTGGCGCAAGGAATCCCCCGCACGATATTCTCGCAATTGATGAAACTCTAAACCCTCACCCCTGCGCCGCAATTGCCGAATGCCAAATTGTCCCAAACGGTTGGCAGTCGCGAGTAAGGTGTATTTACTGACCGTAGCAAAGTTTGGATAAATTTTGACTTCGGTCACCAAGGGTAAATAACGCCGTTGTTGCCACAAACCCAGCGGAGAATCGAGATGTAAATATAAACCCGAAAATTGTGCCGCACCGCGCCGTTGGGGACGTAAACGATATTGAATTTTTGCCCCACTTCGCGCGGGGATGCGGACTTGTTGCGGCTGTCCTTGGAGTTCGGCGGGTTGCGGGTAATCATCAAACACGGTGAAAGTTTGTGCCGCGTTGCCCACATGCACAATTTTTAGATTGACTTCGTGCCATTCTCCCAAAGGCAAAGAGGTCGCACATACCCGTTGCACCAGTGGCGTGAGCAAAAATTGGGTTAAAATGACATCAAATCCAATCAGTGCAAACAGCACAATGCTCAATAATTGCCAATACAGCAACCATTCGGATAGAAAACTTGCCAGCCCCGCGCAGAGTACCCATAGCAATAAACTGAACAGTAAAGTGCGACTTGGTTTCATCGTTTAGGCAAAAGTCTTGCCTTGCCACGCCCATTTTTCAGGGGAGACATCGCAAAATTCAATGAAAACTCTGTCGGCGGCAATCTGTAATTCTGTGTTTAAAAGTTGGGTTAATGCTGCACTTAATTGCGTTATCGAATTTTCTACAAAGCCAATGCTTTTCACTGATAAATTTGCGCAAGCATCGCCCGAATTGCCCAAGCGCATACAGGTATTGGGTTGCAGTACGATCATAATGTAAGCCTCTGGTTTTTTTAAAATTGCGGCAACTTGCTCGGTTAAACTGCTGAGTAAACTTTGCTGTTGGGCTTCGGTTAAGGTGAGATTGGTTTGTAAGGCGACATAAGGCATGATTATTTATCCGCTGCGGGTTTGTTGTTACAGAAATTGTCGATATGTGCTTGTGTTTCAGTGGTTTTTTGCTTACGTAAATCATCACTCATCACTACAAATTTTTCAGGATTTTGGGGATCAGCAATTAACATGGGAGCACCCACACCCAAAGCCTGCATGTGAGATTTCGCTTTTTCACAATTGGCTTTACGAATGGCGGCAACTTTTTCATCTTCTTCCGCATTAGCTGAGGGATTGGCTGTGGGCGCGACTGAATCGGTTTTTTTGTCCGCAGGCTTTTTAGCTTCTGGTGCAGGAGTTGAGGGGGGAGGCGGTGGAGTCACTTTGCTGGAGTTCATGCCGGGCGGGGGCGTTTGGGTATATTGAACATTGCCCTCGGCATCAACCCATTTATAGGCGGCAAAAGTAGGACTGCTCAGCAGCAAAGTCAGCGGTAATAAATACGCGGTTTTCATCATCATTCCTTCATTAAGTACATTTAAAAAATAGCTTTGGGCTGGTTTTAATGCTTAGCTCTCTTCAGGAGCTTGGGGGCGCAGTTGAAATAATCAATTAGTTTAATTGATAACACGCCACTGCTACAGATTTGGAGACGCAACGCCAAGCACTTTATTTTCATTCACTAGAGTGCATTCTTAACTGAGTGGCAGTGCCTGCTTTAGGAATTGAGCACAATTAAAATACTCTGGGGATACTCAAAACTTATAATTAAAATTCACCACAAATTCCCGCGACTTATCAGGCAAGGGCGCGTGCCCACCGTTATACGGCTGAATAAATTCAAAATCTTTGTTCAGCAAATTATAAACCCCAATCCCCACATCTAAATTCTTGGTTAAAAAATCCTGCTGGCGCAAAAATAGATTCGCCAACAGCGTGGGCTTATATTTAGCCAGCACCAACTGACCTGAATCTGAGATTTGCTTATAACCGTAACGGCTGCCATACCACACTAAAGAAGGATTCAAGCTGAGCTTAGGGGTGATATTAAAACTGCTGTTCAAGCTGGCTTTGTGTGCGGCGAAAGCTAAACGGATTTTATCATTGGTTTCGCCTGTTTGATGATTCAATGCTTTGAAATCATTAAGAGAATCTTGAATAACCCGATAATAAGAATAATTGGTGGTGACATAACCCCAAGTATCTTTCCAACGTACTTCCAACTCAGCACCGCGCGTGCCTGACTTTGCGGCATTGTAATAATTCTGTTCTTCCAATGACGAAGCCACAGACGACACCCCATAAATAATCATGTCTTTCGAGTTGATATTAAACACGTTAGCCGTCAATAACATATTTTTATTCACGTCATACCCAA
>JBDLSS010000139.1:0-3932 GCA_039799345.1 Pseudomonadota bacterium | reverse complement strand
AATCGCAGATTTTGGAATAAAACAAGACTGCACGGAATCTTTTCGACTTCTAAATCTAAACCTTGTCGGTTTGCCCTTGCCTTAGACACCCGACAATAGCAGACGGTAATTCTCTGTCAGTTGTTTTGCAGATAGGAGTCAAGCTTATATCTTCGTTGACCCACAGCGGTTTTGATTGCGTCAATTTTTCCACTATCCGCCCATTTTCTAAGTATATTTGCGTGCACATTCAAAGTTTTTGATGCTTCTCGGCTGATGATTTATGTAAACCCCCCGTCTGGCTCAGGGCGAAATAGCATGTTTCAATCCACACTCGATCTGTCGAGTGACAAGCCACCGAGAGGAGCTTAGCTTAAGTAAGCCTAGGTTTCAATCGATACTCATGCCAGCCAATAACGTGGGCTTCCTTAGATTGTGGCAGTGTAAAGTCTACATAAAACTTGTGACAAGTTAATATTCCTCACGCTATTTTTCAGCAACACTATGCTTAAATAGTTGAAATTAGCAGACACGGCAAATTTACCCCAGCAAGCTAAGTATGCTAAAATGGCGCAATATTACGCTATTTTTACAATAAACTTTATAATCAATCAGTTATAAAGAATTTTATTTGTGATAAAAATGGCGATTTCATCAACACCGTGTTAAAAAATCTGCTTAGGTTTACCTCATTTATTATCGAAGCAGCACTGTTTACACCACCATCTTAGATTCTGTGCTGAGATTTAACGCGGAGTTGCCCAGTTTATCGGAGTTTTTAGAATGCAAATTATGGTTTTAGGGATGCACCGCTCAGGCACGTCTGCGGTGGCTCGTTTGTTAAATATGATGGGGGCTTATTTTGCGCCTGAAGGTCAAGGTTTACCTCCAACAAAAGCTAATCCTAAAGGTTATTGGGAGCGTTGGGATGTGGTTAATCTCAACGAAAAGATTTTTAGTGAGTTGGGAATCAGTTGGGACAAAATCAGCGATTACAGCAGTACACAAATCACGCCTGAAATATCTGAACAATTTAATACTTCAATACAACAAATTATTCTCGGCTTAGATGCACATCGTCCATGGATGATGAAAGACCCTCGTTTAAATTTATTATTACCACTATGGTTGCCGCTACTAGAGTTGCCAGTATGCGTTTATGTGTATCGCAGCCCAATTCAGGTGGCTCAATCGCTCGCAACTCGTGAAAATTTCTCAATCCATTTTGGTTTGGCCTTATGGGAAAAGTACAATCTTATTGCACTGGCAGATTCTGCCCACTTGCCGCGTGTTTTGATTTCTTATGAAGAATTAATGCGTAATCCGCTAGGAACTGTCAAATATTTGTATGACAGTCTACAAAACTTAGAAATTCAGGGCTTACGTTTACCGCATGATAAAGAAGTCACTGCTTTCATTGATGCCAATCTCTACCGTGAAAGGGGTGATGATTTGCTTCAAGGGGAATATATTAACTCCCAACAATTGGCGTTATTTGAAGCTTTCAAAAATGGTTCAATTCTGACCCAAATTTTGCCCAAATTATCGCAAGGCGCGATGTCCGTATTGGCAGAATATGAGACCCGTTTGGCAAATGCCCACACTTTTGAAAAACAACAGCAAGCTTTACAAGCACAATTGCTCGCGCGTGAGCAGCAACAGCAACAATTGCAAGCCGAATTTGAGCAACAGCGTCAAAGTTTAACTTCTGAATTGGAGCGAATCGCACGTGAGGCGCAACAAAAGACCTTAGAAATCCAGCAAACATCAAAAGAATTAGCAACCTTAAAAGAAGTGCATGAAAGCACGGTTAGCAGTTACGAAACCCGTCATAAGGCTTTACAAGAATCAGCCAGTGCAGCCCGTAAGAGTGTGAGTGAATATCATCTTGTAGTATTGGACAGAGACCAAGCTATCAGCAAGAAAGATCAACAACTTTTACGACAAGCGCAACAATTATCTGCTTTGCATGAAACTCATATTCTGCAAAACGAAGATTTACGTAAATTGAATCATTGGGTGGCTGCTTATCAAGAAGATATCAGCTCAATTTTTAATTCATTGACATGGAAAGCAGGTAATTTCATCACGCGTTTGGCATTGATGATGACTTTTCGCAAAGTAGGTGCGACAGCTAAAGATCACTTAGAACGTTTAATGCGTGAGGCGACGACATGGCGCAATAAACGGCATGGTCGAGCTGAACATAACTTACCTCCTGAATTTGAAGCAAAACAGGGGAGTGTCGACAACATAACTCCTTTTGCACAGATAAATTGCAATGATTATCCACGTTGGTTGAGAACTTACGATACCTTGACTGATGAAGGTGTAAATGCAATTCGTTCTCAAATTAAGCAGTGGCGTTCTCCTCCTTTAATTTCTATTGTGCTGCCTACCTATAACACTCCCGAAGTGTATTTAAGAGCGGTATTAGAGTCTGTTTGTCAACAATATTACCCCCACTGGGAGTTATGTATTGCTGATGATGCTTCAACAAAACCCCATGTCCACAAAGTTTTAGAAGAGTATAAACAGCGCGATAAACGCATCAAGGTACTTTATCGCCCTGAAAATGGACATATCTCTGCGGCGAGCAATAGTGCATTGAGTTTAGTCACGGGTGAATTTGTTGCCTTTGTTGACCATGACGATCTATTGCCCTTGTATGCCTTGTTTTGGGTAGCACAAGATATTATCGAGCATCCTAGTGGTATGTTGTGGTATTCCGATGAAGATAAGATAAATGAGCAAGGGGAACGCTACGATCCTTATTTTAAACCAGATTGGAATGAGGATTTATTGTTATCGTACAATTTCGTTTGCCATTTGGCGGTCTATAATGCTCGTCTGATTAAACAAGTAGGAGGATTGCGTGAAGGTTTTGAAGGTGCACAGGATTATGATTTAGTCTTACGTGTCACTGAGAAAATTCAAGCGAAGCAAATTCGCCATATTCCCCGCATCTTGTATCACTGGCGAGCCATTGAAGGTAGCACTGCGAGTTCAATTGATGAAAAACCCTATGCACTCATTGCAGCTCAAAAAGCCATTATGGAACATTTGGAGCGTGTGGGTGTGAATGCGAAAGTTTTGGATGCACCTGAATTATTTGGTGCAAGCCGTGTGCAGTATGCCTTACCCGATCCGCTACCACTGGTGAGTTTAATCATTCCAACATATAATGGCGTGAAAATTTTACGGGGTTGTATCGACAGCATTGTACAGAAGACTCGTTATCCCAATTACGAAATTCTGATTGTCAACAACAACAGTGATGATCCTGAAACCTTGAAATACATGCAAGACCTTGAGGCAAATGGACAGGCGCGTATCATTGACTATCCTTATCCCTTTAATTATTCAGCCATCAATAATTTTGCAGTTGAGCAAGCTCAAGGTGAAATCATTGGCTTATTAAATAATGATGTGGAAGTGATCAATCATGACTGGTTGGATGAAATGGTGAGTCATGCGTTGCGTCCTAAAGTCGGGGCGGTGGGTGCTCGCTTATGGTATCCAAACGAAACGTTACAGCATGGTGGGGTTATTTTAGGAATAGGTGGTGTTGCAGGTCATTCACATAAATATCTTCAACGCGGATCGGTCGGATATTTTGGGCGGGTAGTGTTGATTCAGAATCTCAGCGCAGTCACGGGTGCTTGTATGATTCTGCGTAAAGAAAACTATAAGGCGGTGGGTGGTTTAGATAACGAAAACCTTAAAATTGCTTTCAATGATGTTGACTTTTGTCTTAAGTTGCTAGTTGCTGGGTTCAAAATTGTTTGGACTCCTTATGCTGAGTTATATCATCATGAGTCTATTAGTCGTGGACACGATGACACTCCAGAAAAGGCAGCTCGCTTTAACAGTGAGCGAGAATATATGGTCAAACGCTGGGGAAAGTTATTGGCTGTTGATGCTGCCTACAATCCCAATTTAACCGTTGTAAC
>JBDLSS010000138.1:0-5061 GCA_039799345.1 Pseudomonadota bacterium | reverse complement strand
AACCTCCGCCGCCCAAAGTTGTGCCGAAAACTGTACAAGCTCCCCCGCCGCCCAATGTGATGGAAACCATCAAGGCGCGTGGAAAATTGCTGGTTGGGGTGAAGCGTGTGCAAACCATGCTGAATACACTCAACACCAATCAAGAAATTGTTGGTCTGGAAGCCGATTTGGCAAAATTATTCACCGACAGTTTTTTGAGCAATAAAAACAAGGTCGATTTTAAATTAGTCCTGCCTCAAGCCATGTCCAATATGTTGCTGGGGCGCACGGTGGACTTCCTGATTGCGAGTTTAACCCGCCAAGAACTCGATGAGTTAAAAGGTATTCAAATTATTCCTTTGCCCAGCAATATGCGCGAAGCGGCTGAAGAATCCGATGCTGCCCTTAATTACGTGATTTTAGTACGCCCCGAAGATCAGGTTTTAATCGAAGCCTTGAACAAATTTGTTTCCCGCATTCGAGACTCGGGAGAATACGCCAAACTTTATGACCTGTGGGTGATTAAACCCAAAGCCCGTGAAGCAGCCACGGTTTCCAGCGAGCACGAAACGGCTGCCACGCCACAACCCGCTCAGGAAGGTGTGGTTTTACCCCGCCCTGAACGTAACAGCAATTAAATTGTACACAGTACGTTCTTTTCAAAACAAAGGACGTACAGTGCTCAACCTTCCCCAGCTTAACGTGTTTACGCCCGACATTTCACAACTTTCACTGCCCGCTGAATTGGATGCCGCCTTAGCGCAAGCCAATCCGCAGGCTTATGGTGAATTGCTGTGGCAAAGTTTAGAAAATATCGGCTACCGTTTGCCCAATGCCAACACCCAGTTACAGATTTGTAGCGATGCGCCCAAAATTCAGCAACTGACTTGGGAAACGCTGGCTCATCCGCAACACGGCTATTTAGCGCACAGTTTGAATTTAAATATCAGCCGCGCACTTCCAAAACCTGCCACAACTTTCAAACTCGCTCGAAACTCGCCTGTACAAATTTTATTGTTTAATACACAAGTTAAACAACGACTTGGCTTAGAGCAGGAACAACAAGCCTTACAACACTTATTTACGCCTTATGCCGCACAATTACGTTTTGTGGTTAATTACGACGGGCGTTTTTCAAGATTTTGTGAACTGTTGCAGCAACAAGCTTGGGATTTGGTGATTTTTAGTGGACATGCTTTAGCCGCTGCAAACCCTTGTTTGCTCTTTGAAAACGAACATCAGCCGTTTGAAGCAGTTTCCACAACCCAACTACAAAGCTTATTTAAACAAGTCTCGGTGCAATGTTTAATTTTAGCTGCCTGCCAATCTGCTCAAGCGACTGTTTCACAACCCAGTTTAACCCAAGCCCTAGCAGCAATTGTGCCGCATGTGATTGGAATGCGGGAAAGTATTTTGGATCGGGCGAGTCAGATATTTGTGGAAAACTTTTGTGCGGAAATTGTGCGCGGGACAAGTATTGGCGATGCGGTACAACAAGCACGTTTCGCGATGCAGAATTTATTAACGCAAGGGGAAGTGTGGCGCGATAAATATCATCGTCCCTGTGTTGCGCCGAGTGTGATGCAGTGGAGTTTCCCAGTTTTGTACAGTGACAATCCGCAAACAGCATTGTTAGAAAAATCTGACCTTATAATAGAAGTTACCCCCCCAGCTCTATTTATAGGTCGCCGCCGTGAATTGCGGGAATTGCACGCACTGTTAGCCCAACAGCGGGTAATTATTTTGGAGGGTGGCGCGGGCATGGGAAAAACTGCGCTGTTACAACAATTGCGGCGTGATTTGCACTCGGCACAACAGCAGAGCTTTTTGCTGAATAATTTACAAAAAATTTCAAAAGTTACTCAAATAAAAGGAAAAGTGCTCTGTATAATTGAAGCGGAGCACTGTGTGAATAGCGTGGATGAATTGTGGGCGGCGTTAAACACGCTGCATAATCCAGAACTTTCCCTGATGATTAGCACCAGAAATCATAAGAAAATCAATGCGGAATTCTTTCCATGTTATCGCCTAACTGCACCCAGTTTTGAGGATTTTGTCAGTTATGGCGAAAGCTTAGGGCTGTATTATTCTACAGTGCAATATCGCCTGTTATATCAAACGACAGGCGGTAATTTTAATCTATTCAAACTATTACAAACACAAACTTTATCCACTGATCGGGCGAGCTTCTTAAAACAATTGGCAGTAGTACGGCGTTATTTACAAGCCTTACAGCGTGATTCGTAAACACTGTTTACTGGCGAGCTTGGGGCAATAAACGAATTTTTTTGATATAGGACATGATGCGACTGGAAACTTTCGCATTGGCAATCACAGGGGCAATAGCCACAGCATCTACTTGATAACGCTTTAATAATTGAGGCGTTTCTTTCATGGCACGATAATGTTGTACGGCTGCTTGCACACTTTTGGTTAATAAACCATCGTGGATAGGTTTGGGCAAGAAACGGTAAACTTGTCCGTGATTGATTAACTCAATCAAAATTTTCGTGTCTTGGAACGAGGTTAAAACCAAGGTCAACATTTGCGGATTGTATTGTTTTAACAGCTTAATCACGCCGCTGACTTCTTCCGCACCGACCCGCACTTCAGAAATAACAATCGCAATCGGCTGCGATTCCAAGACTTCAAAGGCACGATCTAAACTGCTGGCATGATGTAAATGGTGCTCTTTGCCCAATACATTACATAAGGTTTGTTGGGTTTGCAGGTCATCATCGATTAATAAGAAATGCAAAGCATCGTGGGCAACGCCGTCCGTTTTTGGGACAGGCTGGGTAAACTGTTCCAAACTGATAGCAATTTCAGCGGCTTTTGCGACGGTGTCTTTAATCTCGTCAGAATTCCAAGGCTTGTTAATGTAGCGAAAAATCTCGCCTTCATTAACGGAATTGACCACGGCACTTAAATCAGAATAGCCCGTGAGCAATAAACGCATGGTGTTTGGAGAAACTTCTTTCACACAACGCAGGAAGTCCACGCCCAACATTGAAGGCATCCGTTGGTCACTGACCACGACATGAATCTTTTCTTTACGAACAATATCCAGAGCTTCTTCGGGATCAATCGCGGTGTGAACTGTATATTGTCCCCGAAACAACATTTTCAGCGAGCGTAAAATACGTTCTTCGTCATCGATAAATAAAATGCGGGCTTTCTCATTCATTGGGCTTTCCTTGCGCGGGCGGTGGAGCGGCTTTTTTGGGAGCAATCGGAAGACTGATTAAAAATCGCGTGCCTTTACCCTGTTGTGAGGCAACTTTAATCTGTCCACCGTGCTGTTGAATAATCTTGTAACTAATTGATAAACCAAGACCTGTTCCCTCACCAATCGGTTTGGTGGTGAAAAATGGGTCAAAGATTTTAGGTAACACGTCTTTGGGAATTCCGCTGCCATCGTCTTGCACCACCGCATAAACACATTTTTCATCCGCGTATGTTTTCAGTAATACGTTGCCTTGCGTGGGCATAGCTTGGGCGGCATTGGTCAAAAGATTGAGAAAAACTTGATTAATTTGTGAGGGGGAACAGGGGATTTTTGGAATATCACCATATTGCTTAATCACTTTAACTTTATGTTTTATCGTGTTTTTGGCAATCACTAAGGTACTTTCAAAACAATCATTTAAAGAAATATTATCTACTTTGGCTTGGTCAAGGCGACTAAAGTTCTTTAAATTCAACACTAATTCTGAAATTTGCTCGACACCATATAAGGTATCTTTGAATAAGTCTTGCATTTCGGCAAAACTGTCCTCTTCTTTGAAGACTGCACTGCGTTCGGCAATATCATTGAGCTGGGCTTGTAACTGGGCTTCGTCAGATTCTTCTTCACTATATAGAGTCGCGACCAAAGTATCGTAGGCACTGACCAGTTCTTGCGCTTGGGTGAATAATTGCTGCGTCATTTCGACATTGTTACGTACATAACCCAAGGGCGTATTAATTTCGTGAGCAACCCCTGCGACCATTTGCCCTAAAGATGCCATCTTTTCAGACTGTACTAATTGTGCTTGAGATTCTTGTAAACGTTTATAGGCTTTTGCTAACTCGCCAGAATGTTTCGCAAGCTGTCGTTCCATCGCCTTCAAAAGGTGTAATACCACACCAATGCCTTTATATTCACCCTTATCCGTGATAATAAAGTCTTCCATTATCGGGAAATGAATATGTTCAGTAATGTATTCGCTGGCGGATTGCATGGTTTGCGAGCTTTCCACTATCAGCGGTTTCGTATTCATAATCTGCCCGATGGATTGATTACCATACAATTCTCGCCCATAACGCTGAAGAAATATCTTCATCAGCTCATAGCGACTAATCACACCTACCGCCCGACCATTATCTACTATGGGTAATGATAAGAGTTGGTTGTAACTATCTAATAAGAACAAATCACCCACTTCACTAATCTTGTGTTGTAAAGTGATTGGTGAAAGCGGGATTAATAGCGAAGAAACCCGTGCAACTGCACTCATAATAGATGCCTACAGTGATCTTGCAAATAGCCAACTTATGTTGAATAACTTATTGAAACATAATACTTAGAGTCGCCAATTCTAAGTAAACAATGTGACAGTTTAGTGAAAGCTCATAAAAAGTTCCACGAAAAAGTTGACAAGGGCTGTGTAGGCTGTATAATGCGCATCTCTCGACGACAAGACGTAAAGTTGAAGAGAAGGGAAGCAGAGTATCGCTGTCCGTTTTAGGTAGGTAGTTTGATGTTTTACTTCTAGTTTAATATTTGATTAAGTTAGAAGCTAAAGCGACCTAAAAGAAAGTGTTGACAGTGCCGAAAGATACTGTATAATGCGCCACTCTGCTGACGAAGCAGAGACAAGCAGGAAGATGTTAAATTAGTAAGTAGTTCATTACTTAGTCGAAACCTTCCCGTGTTAGAGTTGATTCAGAAATGAGTTAAAAACTTTAAAACGAAAAAGATTGACAGTGAGAAGAAACACTGTATAATGCGCCACTCTACTGAATAAGTAGAAAGCAAGTTTGGAAACTCAGTTGTATCAAGTTTCCCATGTTTAAGTGACAAAATGATGAAACTTAAAT
>JBDLSS010000137.1:0-5039 GCA_039799345.1 Pseudomonadota bacterium | reverse complement strand
TGCCAGATTAACTTCAGACATAAATGCCTCTCAATAACATGATTCTTGTTGAGATATGAACCTAGGGCATGACTCCCCAAATTAAGTGCGACCAAAGAGGCTAAAAATATTTAACTTGCTCTTGGTCGTATTCAACACTCCAGCTTCTGCTTTGTCGGGGGGCATATAATCACGAAACACTTCCGTCATTGCATTCAATGCGTAGCTATCTAGCAAATAGGGATTAAATTTTCTTAAGCTCGTCTGCTTCAAAATCTTGAAAATCACATTGGCAGAATTCACATACTTCATGGACCACTCTTCAAAGTAGCGTTCTTCGATGTCTTTGAACTCCAATAATTCAACATCTTTATGCCGAGGGTCTTGCGTAATTTTCCGATACAGGAAATTGATATTTTCGCGTGAACCTTCTAAACATTGTAAGAAGTAGCCTTCCCCAAAAAATAACATGCCCGTCACGTCTAAAGAAGGATTCACTGTTTTACAGGATTTTAAAATATTGCCAATATCATGGGGTAAATAGTCTTGAGTTGCCGTACTTGCATAATATAAACGACAAAGTCTGAGGTTAGAGATGAGGTTAGACATAAGACCCTCCACTAAAAAATTGATACACATTCGTGCTTAAACAAGATGCAATTAATGCTCCATTTTTAGGAGTTATTAATGAAATAGTCTTTGATATAAATCAATAAGTTGTAGTTAAACACTGCTTTCTTTAGAACTAACGATAGGGGAAATATCTGAGAATCATCTCATTTTTCATGCTCAAATCTTTAAGCTGTTCACGCATTTGCACCACGCTGCCATTGAGTTCTTTGACCTTGCCCTGCACTGTGCCCACAGAAGTTTGAATCTCGCCGATAGAACCCGTAATTTCTTGACGTGATTGAGCATTAATTGCCTGTGAATTCATTGCAAGTTTAGCGAGACTGTCTTTCACTGTGTTTAAGTCATCTGTGACATTTTTCACCCGACTGCTGGTTTTAAGCGAGTGTTCATAAACAATTTTAGTGCTATCAGTGAACTGATAAACAAAAAAGCTCATCAGCAACATCATGATTAAAAAGCCCGCAATTCCAAAACGCATGAGGTACAAACTGCGTTGTTCTGCACGCGCGGTGATGACATCACGGCGTTTAGTTGCCTCACTGAATTCAGTCATGGCGATACGGTGTTCTCTAAAAATTTTGCCAAAAGCCTCGACCATCTCGCCCTCATCATTGCGAGCCGCTGGCAATTCCTGATTCAAAACACTTTGTTTTAACTCATCCAATTCTGTTTTAAATTCTGACATTTTTTCAGAAAAGGCGGTCATAAGCGCGATGGTGTCGTAGACTTTTGTGCCTTGCCCGCAGGAAGGGCATTTCACTGTCTTATCAACGTATTGTTCTGAAACTTCTTTGGAAAAGTCACAGTGAGGACATTTTAAAATCGCCATCTTAATTTCCTTCGTAAGAGCATTATGTGGATAATCACACGGGCACGACCTAAAAACTAATTTTACCGACTCAATCTATAAATCTGTCAGGGCATGACAAAATTTTTAACTAAGTTTTTAAAAAGTTTTTGTTATTCCTAAGTTTTTTAATGCAAAATTATTGCCGATTATTTAGATTATAAAATATTTGTTAGGTCACTTGCTTAAATCACAACAAGGCTTATTAAGACCTGCTAGGTTTTCAAAATCTAGCAGGTCTTTTTCTAAAACCTGCTAATTCTCCACAATCTCACTATTAGTCCGTACATGACTGAAATAGGGGAATAACAAGGGTAATAACAGCAAAGTAAATACCGTCGCTGACACCACGCCGCCCACAATCACCACCGCAAACGGACGCTGCGTTTCTGAACCAATCCCGTGCGATAATGCCGCAGGCAACAAGCCCAAACCTGCCATTAATGCGGTCATCACAATCGGGCGCAAACGCTGCACCGCGCCTTGAATAATGCTTTCACTCAATTCCATGCCGTCGCGGAATAAATTCATGATTTGTTCCACCATGATCACCCCGTTTTGCACCGAAATCCCCGCCACTGCAATAAATCCCACCGCCGCAGAAATCGACAAATGCAGATGCGCCAAATACAAGCCCGCCAAACCGCCAATTAAAGTAAACGGGATCATCATTAGCACTAAAATGGCTTTGCGCATTGAATGGAACGCCCAAAACAGCAACACGAAAATCATCAATAAACTCAAGGGCACAATAATCGTCAAACGTTTCAACGCCCGTTGCTGATTTTCAAATTGACCGCCCCAAATCATGGTGTAACCTTGCGGTAAATGCACTTGTTCGTTGACTTTTTCCATCGCTTCCGCCACGAAACTGCCTTGATCGCGTCCCAATAAATTTGCTTTCACTGCCACGTTACGCGAGCCTGCTTCACGATTAATTCGTGACGCGCCTTGACGCACTTCCACTGTGGCTAATTGCCCCAGAGGAATTGCACCCGCCGCATTGGGCAACGCAATTGGCAATTCGCTGATGTCTTCAATTTGGTCACGGAAGGGTTTATCAAAACGCAGGGTGACATCAAAACGTCGTTCGCCATCATAAAACACGCTGGCAGCACTGCCGCCCATCGCAGTTTGCACGGTGGCGTTGACATCATTGATATTAATCCCGTAAGAAGCCAAGCGATTGCGGTCGATAGTAATATTCAATTCAGTTTGCCCGCCGACTTTAATCACGCCCACGTCCGCAGAACCTTGAATTCCCATCAAAATTTGAGAAATCTGATCGCCTTTTTGCTCGAGAATTTCCAAATCATTCCCGAAAATTTTCACCGAAATTTCCCCTTGCACCCCGCTTAATGCCTCATTCAAGTTGTCTTCAATCACTTGTGAAAAGTTAGTGGGCACACCGGGAATGGCGTGAATTTTCTGGGTCATTTCCGCAATCAGTTCATTTTTATCCTGAACTTTCCATTCTTCTTTCGGGCGCAAATTTGCCATGATTTCCAAGTTGTTATTGCTCTTGGGATCAGTGCCGTCATCAGGACGACCGACTTGGGTAATAACATCAGTGACTTCTTCATAACTGTTCAAAATTTTGCGAATTTGCTGTTCCACTTCCTTGGTTTTCTCAATCGCGGTGGAAGGCGGCAAACGGATAGTGAGCCAAATATTCCCCTCATCCAATTTTGGCAAAAACTCGCTGCCCAATTGGGGTGCAAGTAGCAAGGCGGTAGTCAATAAAGCTAAGGAAACGCCCAACACGGGAAACAGCACTACGCGCCCTCTCAGCAAGAAACGCCGATAGAGTTCTTGAAACGCGTGCATCCACGCACTGTGTTTTTCAATCATGCCCTCGCCGCGCAAAGTGTAGCTCAGCAGCGTCGGAATCCAAGTTAAAGTGAGTAAAATTGCGCCGAGCAGCGCGAAACTCAAAGTAAATGCCATTGGGGAGAAAATTTTACCTTCGACCCGTTGGAAGGTAAAAATCGGCAAAAATGCCAGAATAATAATTACCTTGGAGAATAAAATCGGATGTCCCATTTCGGTGGCGGTATTTTTTAATTGATGCAATCGCCAGCTATAAGTGTTGTGGGTTACATGATTTTTATGATGCGAATCCATAGCAAGTTTTGCCATGAAGGCTTCCACCAACACCACTGCGCTATCGATAATAATCCCGAAGTCCACTGAACCTAAGGAAATTAAATTGGCGGAAATGCCATATAAATTCATCAAGGTAAAAGCAAACAGCAGCGATAAGGGAATCACTGAAGCCACAATCAGCGCGGCAACCCAATTGCGCAGGAACACTACCAAAATCACCACCACCAAGAACGCGCCCACCACTAAATTCTCTGAAACGGTGTGTACGGTGTGCTTGATTAAATCTGTGCGGTCGTAATAAGGGTGCATTTTCACGCCCGCAGGCAATTGGGTGTTAATTTCTGCGACTTTGGCGCGTAATGAACCAATTAATTTTTCGGCATTTTGCCCTTTAATCATTTGCACGATGCCAATGACTACGTCGTCATGTTCATTAAACGCAACGATGCCTGAGCGCAAACGGTCGCCAACGACGACTTTACCCACGTCTTTGACAAAAATCGGTTGTCCTTTGGTAGAACTGACCACCACTTGCGCAATGTCTTCGAGCTTGTTGTATAAACCGCGTGTCCGAATTACCAGCGATTCATCACCACGGGTCAAAATTCCTGCGCCAATATTTGCGCCGTTATTGCCAATCGCTTGGGAAACTTGGTCGATGCTGAGCGCGTATTTTTTCAGTTGGTAGGGGTCGAGTTGCACTTGATATTCTTTAATTGCGCCACCGAAGCTGACCACATCAGCAATGCCGGGCACTTGACGAATGCTAGGGCGCACAATCCAATCTTGCAAGGCTCGCACTTCCCGTAAGGGCATGTCGGCGGGCGCATCAATCACATAACGAAATACTTCGCCAACCGCATTAGTTAAAGGCGCAAGGCTGGGTTGTACGTTTGGGGGAAGACTGACAGTTTGCAGTTTTTCCAGCACTTGTTGCCGTGCAAAATAGTCGTCAGTGCGCTCGGAAAAAGTCAGCGTGACCACCGATAAACCTGTGATTGACACCGAACGCAGGCGAATTACATTGGGCACACCTGTCATTTCGCGCTCAATTGGCAAGGTTATGGTGCGCTCGACTTCTTCAGGGGCTTGCCCGTTAGATTGGGTAATAATTTGAACTTGTACATCTTGCACATCTGGAAATGCAACAATTGGTAAATTATCCAGCGCGTACCAACCACTGATAATCAACACAATCACCGCCGTGATAATAAATAGGCGTTGTTGCAAAGCAAAAGTAATCAATTTTTCGATCATGGTCGTTTATAAAATCCACCTATGGGTGATACTGAAATAGGGACGTACTGCTGTTGAGTTTATACTGAGGATATTGGAAATTTTGGAGCAGAGGTTTTTCGCTCCTTTTGAAAATAAGGAAAAATCCGATTGACTGGCTGCTTTTCACAGAGGTGATAATTTTAACGCTTTCTACGAAGTTATAGTATTAGAAGTTACTTAGTTGAACTTAGGATGG
>JBDLSS010000136.1:0-3470 GCA_039799345.1 Pseudomonadota bacterium | reverse complement strand
CGAAAACATTGCCCAACGCGCCGCCTAAAATCAGATTTAAGGCAATCCCCATCGCGATTTCATCACGGCGCAAAGTGCGCAACCAGTGAATCAATGCCGCACTCACCACGATTGCCAGCACTGAAAAAAACCAGCGTTGCCAGCCACTTTCATGTGCCAAAAAGCTAAACGCCGCGCCCGTATTGTGCATCAAAGTCAAATTGAAAAACGGAATAATTGGCATAGGTTGATGAAAACCCAAACTCGCCACCGCCCAAAATTTACTGGCTTGGTCCAACGCAATCACTAACAGCGCAATCCACAACCAGCCTAACCCCGTTTGCTTAGGCATAGTCACGTTTTTCACCCCCGCCAACCACATTTTCTACACAACGCCCGCATAAAGTCGGATGTTCAGGATGTGCGCCCACGTCGGCGCGATGATGCCAGCAACGCCCACATTTTTCATGCACGCAAGCACTGACTTTCACCGCAAACCCTGCTTCATTTTGTACCGCATCGCTGGGCGCATCATTGAGAGCGTGCACGCAAGCATAAGACACGATGAACACAAAACGTAATTCTTCGCCAAACACCGTTAAGCTTTGCAATAATTCAGGGGCACAATAAATATCGACTTCGGCATCTAAAGAAGCCCCAATGCCGCCCGCCACCCGCAGTTTTTCCAGTTCTTTACTGACCGCTTCCCGCAAGGTGAAAATTTCTGCCCAAGTTTCCGCAGTGACCGTAGCATTGTCTGCCAAGGGATATACGCCTTCATACCAGGTTTCTAAGAAAACTGAGGCACTGCGGTTATTTTTGGGTAAATGCTGCCATAATTCTTCCGCAGTGAAGCTTAAAATCGGGGCAAACCAACGCACTAGGGCTTCCATAATATGATACATCGCGGTTTGTGCAGAACGGCGCGCACGGCTTTCAGACTGGCAAGTATACTGACGGTCTTTGATAATATCTAAATAGAAGCTGCCCATATCAATGGTGCAGAAATGATGCAATTTTTGATAAACCACATGAAACGCATATTCTTCGTAAGCTTGCTTTAATTCAGCCTGCAAACGATAGGCGCGATCCACTGCCCAACGATCTAATTCTAATAACTGTTCTGGTGGCAACAAGTCGGTGGCGGGGTCGAAATTATCCAAATTCGCCAACAAAAAACGTGAAGTATTGCGTAAACGCCGATAGGCTTCGGCAACACGCTTCAAAATTTCATCGGAAACCGTGATTTCGCCACGATAATCCGTAGCGGAAACCCAGAGGCGAATGATGTCAGCCCCTAAGTTTTTAATCACTTTTTGCGGCACAATCACATTGCCCAAGGATTTGGACATTTTTCTGCCCTTGGCATCGACGGTGAAACCGTGGGTCAACACCCCTTTGTACGGCGGTTTGCCGTCGCGCATTGCCACTGATGTTAATAAAGACGATTGAAACCAGCCACGATGTTGGTCTGAACCTTCTAAATACAAATCCGCAGGCAGATGCAATTCTTCACGCTGTTCAAGCACCGCCGCATGAGTCACGCCAGAGTCAAACCACACGTCTAAAGTATGCAGCACTTTACTGTATAACGCGGCTTCTTCGCCCAACAGCGTAGCTGGGTCTAAATCAAACCACGCATCAATCCCAGTTTGCTCAACTAATTTAGCCACCGCTTCAATCAATTCTGGGGTGCGGGGGTGCAATTCGCCCGTGTGTTTGTGAATGAAAACCGCAATCGGTACGCCCCAATTACGTTGTCGAGAAATACACCAGTCAGGACGATTATTCACCATACCTTCAATGCGTTGTTGTCCCCAATCAGGGGTAAAAGTCACGGTTTTAATCGCTTCTAATGCCTGTTGACGCAAACCGAGTTTTTCCATGCTGATAAACCATTGCGGCGTGGCGCGGAAAATAATCGGGGTTTTGTGTCGCCAGCAATGCGGATAACTGTGAGTTAAACGCGCCTCACGCAGCAATTTCCCGCGTTCTTTCAGCACTTCGACCACTTCAGGATTGACCGCAAATACGGATTTTCCTGCAAATAATTCGGTATTGGGTAAAAATTTGCCGTCGCCATCCACAGGATTATCCACAGGCAAACCGTAACGTGCGCCAACCACATAGTCATCTTGACCATGACCGGGCGCGGTATGCACTGCGCCTGTGCCTGCTTCGGTGGTGACATGCCCGCCGAGAATAATCGGTACTTGGCGGTCGTAAAACGGATGTTGCAATAACGCGCCTTCTAAGGCTTCGCCGCGACAATAGGCAATCACTTTGTACTGCTCAATTCCGTAGCGCAACATGCAATCTTTTAACAAGGCTTCGGCAACTACCAAACGCTCGGGTTGCTCGCCTTCACATTGCACCACGCAATAATCTAATTCCGCATTCAAAGCAACCGCCTGATTTGCAGGCAAAGTCCACGGCGTAGTTGTCCAAATCACCACGGAAACGGGCCCTTGTCCAACATGATCAGGAACGTGATGGCAACGCGCTAAAAATGCCTCTTCATCCATCACGCTGAAACGCACGTCAACCGCTAAAGATTGTTTGTCTTCATATTCGACTTCGGCTTCTGCCAATGCCGAACCGCAAGAGGTACACCAGTGCACAGGTTTAAAGCCTTGGTCAACGTGTCCCGCTGCGATAATCCGCCCCAAGGCACGAATAATATTCGCCTCGGTGACAAAGTTCATGGTTAAATACGGGTCTTTCCAGTCACCAATCACCCCCAAGCGAATAAAATCCGCTTTTTGGCTGGCAATTTGTTGTTTTGCATAGTCGCGACAGGCAGCACGAAATGCACGCGGTTCGATTTGTACGCCTGCTTTGCCTAAAGTTTTTTCTACTTGTAATTCAATCGGCAAGCCATGACAGTCCCAACCTGGTACATAGGGCGCATCAAAACCATCGAGGCTGCGCGACTTCACAATAATATCTTTTAAGACTTTATTCACCGCATGACCAATATGAATATCTCCATTGGCATAGGGCGGGCCGTCATGCAGCACAAAACGCCGCGTACGATTTTTACCCTGTTCACGCAATAAACGATATAAATCAATTTGTTCCCAATAGTTTAAAAATTGTGGCTCGCGTTCTGGCAAGTTGCCTTTCATGGGAAAATCAGTTTTAGGCAGATTGAGGGTGTCTTTATAATCGTTCACAGTCGGGTCTCTTCTGAAGAATTCGTTAATAATATATTTTGTTTGGATGAAAGTATTTTACGGTATTTAGGGGAAAAAGGGTAAAGGGGGATTGTTTGGGAAGTGAGGCAGGGAAATTTAAAAATTTGAGGAATATTTTCAGGCAAATAAATGCTACAGTCAGGTAGGTTATTCTTTGGGATAACCATAACTGCTCTGGCTAAAAATTTAACTTTAAAAAAGTGCGCATATCTCTGGCAAAGGGAATGAATAACTGTATTACGATGTCCGCTATACAGTCATTAAATTTCATACTTTTATACATAAAAGTTAACG
>JBDLSS010000135.1:0-3739 GCA_039799345.1 Pseudomonadota bacterium | reverse complement strand
TCCAGCATTAGTTGCGTCAGTTTCACAATATGTTGAAGCCTGGCAAAAGCAAGATTTCAAAACCATGCGCGGTTTTGAAAGTTGGGTAGAAGGCCCTGAATTAAACGAAGTTGACTATATCCGCAAATTCGATGCCGATTTTCAAATGCACGAATGGAAAGTCACCAAAGTTGATCCCCAAAAAGAAGAAGGGGTTTATCGGGTATTAGTGCTGGTTTCACATAACTTACCCAAACAAATTGCCTCACTGATTCCCAATGGGGGCGATAAGAAAGTGAAATCAACAATTTCCCAATTGTGGAAAAAACAAGGGGATAAATTTATTCACTTGTTCAACATTGAACGCGCCCAAACCATGCAATTTGCAACGCCTCCCAATGCTGACACCAAGCCTGAGCCAGACGTGAAGCCCGTTGCGCCTGCGGAAAAAGCCGTTGAAAAACCTGCGGATAAACCTGCTACAAAATAAAGTTTAAGGCGTTATTGGTTTTACAAAACCCCTGTTGAGATTCCTCACAGGGGTTTTGTTTTAGAAGGGGAGAAAGTTTGGGAACGAAGAAAAAGGAGATCAATTTATCAAACCTAAATGCTTTTGATTAAAAAGTTATTTTGAAAATACGCAGATTTATTTTAAACTACACAACTCCTCTGGAAATATAACACTCATAAACCCCTGACTATTCCCCTCGTCTGTTCTCCAGCTTACCCACTAAATTGTTAGACCATTGAAATACAATTATATATTTCTGTTAATTATCCTAGAAAGAGTTATGGTTATAGATTATGCTGAATAATACCAAGTTGCCACCCAGGGTAGGATCATGACACCATTACCCAAACACGGCTTATATGCGATTACTGACGCACAACTCATTCCCTCAGACAATTTTATTGATACCGTAGAACGAGCGGTTTTGGGCGGCGTGAATGTATTGCAATATCGCGATAAGCGTACAGACTCCGCACAACGCCTGATGCAAGCACGTTCCTTGCGCCAATTGTGCGACAAATATCATATTCCCTTAATTATTAATGACGATATTTCACTGGCTCTCCAAGTCGGTGCAGATGGCGTACACCTTGGAAAACATGATCCTGTCCTCCCTCGCGCCCGCCTCCTGCTTGGAGAACGCGCGATTATTGGCGTATCTTGTTACAATGACCTTGCCCGCGCCCAACTGGCCGACCAACAAGGCGCGAGTTACATCGCTCTTGGCAGTTTTTTTCCCTCTTTGACCAAGCCTGAAGCCGTTCCCGCAAGCCTTGATTTATTAACCCAAGCCAAAGCCAGTCTTCACTGTCCCATCGTAGCTATTGGAGGAGTTACCCCCGACAATGGCGGCGAACTGCTCAACCACGGCGCACATTTTCTAGCAGTGATTCACGGCATTTTTGGACAAAATAATGTCACCACCGCCGCACAACGTTATAATCGCCTTTTTCACGCAATTGCTCTAAAGGAAACGGCATGACCCAATCACAACCCCATTTTGCTGCTGCACAACGCCATATTGCAGGTGGCGTTAATTCTCCCGTCCGCGCTTTTAAAGGTGTGGGCGGCGACCCTATTTTCTTTGATCGGGCGCAAGGCGCGTATTTATATGACGTTGAAGGCAAACGTTACGTGGATTACGTCGGCTCATGGGGGCCTATGATTTTAGGACATGCCCATCCCGATGTGCTTGCCGCCGTCTATGCCGCCGCTGCCAAAGGTTTAAGTTTTGGTGCACCCACTTTAATTGAAACAGAAATGGCGGATCGGGTTTGCGAATTAGTGCCGTCGATTGAATTAGTGCGCATGGTCAGCTCAGGCACAGAAGCCACCATGAGCGCGATTCGCTTAGCGCGCGGCTACACAGGGCGTGACAAGATTGTCAAATTTGCAGGTTGCTATCATGGTCATGCGGATTCGCTACTGGTGAAAGCAGGCTCAGGGGTTTTAACCTTGGGTTTACCGAACAGTCCCGGTGTGCCCGCTGACTTAGCACAACATACTTTAACCTTAGAATATAATAATCTCGAACAAGTGCAGCAAGTATTCGCTGAATTGGGTGAACAAATCGCCTGCATTATCGTTGAGCCTGTGGCGGGCAATATGAATTGTATTCCGCCAGTCGATGGTTTTTTACAAGGTTTACGCGCGGTTTGTGATCAGTACAAAAGTGTCTTAATTTTTGACGAAGTGATGACAGGTTTTCGGGTTGCCTTGGGCGGCGCACAAGCCTATTACCAAGTCACGCCCGATTTAACCACCTTAGGAAAAGTGATTGGTGGGGGAATGCCTGTGGGCGCATTTGGAGGCAAGCGCGAAATTATGCAACATCTCGCGCCTTTAGGCGCAGTGTATCAAGCGGGCACTTTGTCAGGAAATCCTGTGGCGATGGCGGCGGGGCTTACGACTTTGAATTTAATTTCAGAACCCAGCTTCTTTTTAGAACTCAGTGTTAAAACTCAGAATTTTGTACAAGATTTGCTCGGCATTGCCCAAGAAGTCGGCGTTCCGATGCAAGGCGTGGCAGTCGGTGGGATGTTTGGTTTATTTTTTAGTGAATCAACGCAGCCGATTACAAATTTCGATCAAGTCATGCAATGTAATGTCGCACGTTTTAAACAATTCTTTCATATAATGCTTGAGGCTGGCATCTATCTTGCTCCTTCTGCCTTTGAAGCTGGCTTCATTTCGGCGGCTCACAGCGTAGAGGATATTGATTTTACGTTAGGTACTGCCAAAAAAGTATTAATTAGTTTAAAATAGGCTATTGCAGTGGAATTTGAATAATTTATACTTTAGCAATCATTCTTACAAAAAAGTAGGAATGGTATGAATGATGTCAATGTTTATTGTATAATGACACTGCATTTTTTTAGTTACAAACCTTGCAACTTGATAAGAGGAATTACTATGCGTTACATCAGTATCGTATTGGCTGCTTTATTACCACTCGCTGGCTGTTCCAGCACTGCCCCTACCGTTAATGCCGCTCCTAAAGCTGACAAAGTAGAAGTTGCTGCACCTGTTGCCGTTACGCCTGCTCCAGTTGAAGTTGTTCCTGCTGCACCTGTTGCTGCTCCTGACGCTCCTGCTTACAGCGAAGACACCAAGCCTGCTAAAGCTAAAAAGTCTAAGAAAAAGAGCAAGAGCAAGGGCAAAACCAAGGGCAAGACCAAGTTAAAAGGCAAGAAGAGCAAAAAAGCTCATGCCAAGCATGGCAAAAAAGTAAAAAAAGCAGCTAAGAAAGCCGATGCTGCTAAATAATTAATCGTCGCTTGTAAAAAAGCGAGGTGCAATTAAGCGATCCCCCTCAAAGCTTGTGTTTTGAGGGGGATAGTTTTTTAGGAATGCACTTCCTTCAAAGGAATAATTTTCCGACGCTCAGCTTCAGGTAATTTTGTTTGGGCGATTTGTTCGCGAATGCGCTGTTCCAACACATCCACTAACTCCTCGTTTTTCAATTTATCAACAGGAATACCGTTGATATACAATAAATTATTAGGAGAACCGCCTGCTAAACCGACCTGCACTTCTTTCGACTCACCAGGTCCGTTGACCACGCAGCCAATCACGGCAACATTCAAAGGTTCAGTAATATCTTCCAAACGCGCTTCTAATTCGTTCACGGTTTTAATTACATCAAAATTTTGACGCGAACAAGACGGACAAGCAATCAAATTAATTCCCTTGCTGCGTAAATGCAGGCTTTTCAAAATATCAAAGCCCACTTTAATTTCTTGCACAGGG
>JBDLSS010000134.1:0-5511 GCA_039799345.1 Pseudomonadota bacterium | reverse complement strand
TATAGCGTTTAAACATGGACTTCAAGGATTCGCGCTGCGCTTCTTCCAACTGTGAACGCGCTTGTTGATAACGCAGTAGTGAGCGTACCCGCGCAATCAATTCTTCACGGTTAATCGGCTTGGATAAAAATTCATCCGCCCCCGCTTGAATACCTTCAATCCGATCCCCTTGCCCATCCAAAGCGGTAATTAATACCACGGGAGTTAGCACGGTTTGTTCATAAGATTTAATTCGACGACACACTTCAAAACCATTCATGCCGGGCATCATCACGTCAGAAAGCACAATATCAGGCGATTCGGAGAGCACCAGTTTTAGTGCGTCTTCGCCCGTATTTGCCGTTAAAACTTGATAGCCTTCTTCACGCAAATAAGTGCTTACTAGCAAAGTGTCATAAGGTTGATCATCAACCACTAATAATTTCACTTTTGCGGGGTCGATAACTGAAGAGACTAAACGATTTTGGTTTGCATCGAGCATGCTGTCTTCAACAATGGGGTAATGAATTTCGCCCTCGGATAATAATTGTTGTAAGGCAATCTGCACATCTTGATAAGATTCTTCAAAGGCGGTTAATGCCGAGACGGTTTCACTTAAATCCGTACTTCTGCCTTGTTGCTCAAGACGTTCACAACACACAGAGAATACATTCAAACCTAAATTTGCACTGCTCGATTTCAAAGTATGGGCGGCTTGTGCCAAGGAATGCGGATTTTGTTGGGAGACTGCTTGACGAATATCATCCACCAAATTTTGAGTATCTTCCTGATAAGATAATAATAAATCACGCATAATATCAGGTGCATCATCACCTAATAATTCAGATAAAACCGCTTGAATTTGAGTGGCCAGTGGATTGAGCGTAATAACAACCGCAGTTTGCTGGAGAGAAGGACTCATTTCAACACCACTCTCTTGTCCAAGCAATTGTTTCAAACTGGGTGCAACGGTGAATTGATAGCAAGCTAACAATTTTTGCACGCTATCATGGATAATTTCTTGTTGTTTGGCTTGCTGTTCCACAATTAGAGATAAACTTGCCAAGCTTTCAATGCCGAGATTCGCACTGCTAGATTTCAGAGTATGCGCCGCATTTGTCAATGCCACGCTGTCTTTTTGGGCAACAGCTTGTTCTAATGTAGCAATTAAACTCTCAGATTCCCGCTGATAGGTCAATACTAAGTCTTGAAATAATTCATCTTCATCCCCCACCAATTCACGTAAAGTATTAATGATTTGGGTGCTTAATTGGGTAATTTGTTGAGTCATTTGCGTATTTTTTAAAGATTGTTGCAACTGTGCCAGTGCTGCTAAAACCTGTGCGTATTCGAGCGTAATATGCTCCACTAATTGGGAGACATCCTCAAACTCAGCTTCTTGAATATGATTTTCTAACACATTACACAAATCAGCCAAGTGCATTGCACCCAAATTACCACTGCTGGATTTGAGACTGTGCGCAGCACGGGTGAAGATTTCCATGTCGTGTTGGGCATAACCTTGTTGCAATACTCGCAACAACTCATCGCCTTCATCACAATAAGTTTGCAGCAAATCTTGCAATAATTCGGTTTCATCTTCGCCAACCAAACTGAACAAGGTTTGTTTAATTTGGCGAGCTAATTGCTCAACCGAAGGCGCGATAATGGGCAAAACATTTACAGGCGCAGCATGGTTGGGTACAGGATGTAAGATTTCATTAATCGCCTGACTTAACAGTGCGTATTCTGTGGACAAGGCATGCACACGACTATCTGCTTGCTCCATGTCTTTAGCACGCCCTTGCTGCTCTAATTGTTTCGCCATTTGCGACAAAACTTCAGCCCCCAAACTGGCACTGCTAGATTTCAAACTATGAGCGGCATGTTCCAGTTTCATGGGGTCTTGTTCTGTCAAAGCTTGTTGTAAATTTTCAACCAGGACTTGGCTGCTATCTAAATAGGTTTGCAACAACTCTTGCATAATCTCAGCATCGTCGCCCACCAAAGCCTGAATTGCATCAAGCAATTTTTGTTTAGTTTCCGCAAGATTTGAGGTGATCGAAAAATGATGACTCAGCTCGGGCAACAGTGAAGCCAAGGCAACTTCAGGCATGACGGGCGTTGTTAAAGTGGACAGGCTTTTTGCAACAGTCCGTGGTGATGAAATGACGTCATTGCGGGGACAACGCGTCAATGCCGCCGCCAATTCTTCAGGATGAATTGGTTTGGTGACATAATCATCCATGCCCGCTTCAATACATTGCTCCCGATAACCGCGCAAAGCATGAGCTGTCATAGCAATCACATAAGGACGATTTTCGGGGGTTGTCCAACGCAGACGAATTTGCCGAGTGGCTTCAAAACCATCCATGATGGGCATTTGCACATCCATCAGCACTGCGTCATAAGTTTGACGCTCTAAGCATTCAAGGGCTTCTAAACCATTGGAAGCAATATCAGCGTTATATCCCATACGTTTTAACAATAATAAGGCAACTTTTTGATTAGTCACATTATCTTCAACCAATAATATCCGTAAGGGATAGTTTTCAGCTAAAACCAACTCAGAATGCGCTAAATTTGTTTTTTTAGGCTTTTCAATATGTTGAACGAAAACATCAGCAATACTGTCAAATAATTGAGAGGCTTTGACAGGCTTGGTTAAATATACCGCGAACAAACCAGAATTGACTTCATTTTGCTGCCGCCCCAAAGAGGTAAGCATAATAAGGGGCAAACTTTCTTTAGGATGCGATTTGCGAATTTCTCGCGCCAAGCTCATGCCATCCATCACAGGCATTTGCATGTCGAGAATTGCCAATTGGAAATTATGATCGGGTTGCTGAAGTTTGATTAAAGCATCTTCCCCAGAAATCGCTTCGACGGTTTCAATTCCCCAAGAATGAAGTTGTAAATGCAGAATGCGCAGATTGGTTTCATTGTCATCAACAATCAACACGCGTTTACCGCGAATGGCATGTTGTGCTACTTCAACCGTTTCTTCTTCTGGAATGTCGATGATTTCAGTCACTGCAGTAAAGAAAAAAGTCGAGCCTTGTTCTTGCTCACTTTCTACCCACATTCTGCCATCCATTAATTCACACAAATGCCGACTGATGGCTAAACCCAAACCTGTACCGCCATAACGCCGCGTCATTGAGGCATCGACTTGGCTGAAAGAACGGAATAGGCGATCCATGCGATCTTTAGGAATCCCAATTCCCGTATCTTTCACTGCCAAACATAATTCAACTTTATTATTATCAAGGCGATGATGAATGGAAACCGTCACCATAACTTCACCATCGTCGGTAAATTTCACCGCATTGCCGAGTAGATTGACTAAAATTTGCCGTAAACGGGTGACATCACCAACCACAAATTTAGGCACATCATTTTCAATCAAAGACAATAATTCTATTTTTTTCTCGACCGCACGCGGCGCGACGAGGTCTAGCGCGGATTCCACACATTCGCGCACGTTGAACGGATGTGCTTCAAGTTCTAATTTGCCCGCATCAATTTTGGAAAAGTCTAAAATATCATTGATAAGTGCAAGCAAGGTGTCACCACTGGTGCGCACGGTTTCGACAAAATCGCGTTGTTCGTTATCTAAGGGTGTTTGTAATAATAAACCCGTCATTCCGATCACAGCATTCATCGGCGTGCGGATTTCATGACTCATATTAGCAAGGAATTCGCTCTTAGTGCGGCTCGCAACCTCGGCGGCTTCTTTAGCTTCTTTTAAATCAGTAACGGTATCTTTTAACTCTAAATTAATTTTAGACAGTTCTGAGGTACGGACTTTCACCTGTTCTTCTAAATGTTCGCGATGGCGAGCTAACATTTTATCGCGGCTCTGAATTTGCGCGAGCATGTTATTAAAGCCATCCACTAAAAGTCCTAATTCATCATTGCCATAGCGTTTGGCGCGGACGCTGTAATCATTGAGTCGCGTGACTAATTTGGCAGTGTCGAGCAGGTGCAAAATCGGATGCGAAATAATCACTTGTAGCTTGGTCGCGAGCAATAAGGCGAGCAAGGTGGATATAAATAAGATAATCGCAACAATCCCAACGTATTCTTTTAAAAGTTCTTGGGTGCGACTGAGATCAGATTGCACATAAACTGAGCCGATTTTTCGCCCGTTAAAGGTGATTGGCTCATAAATTTCTAAGTTATCAGTGGTGAAATGGGTTTCAGTTTCTTGGGATAATTGGGGTGGAGGTTCAATAACGTTTTTGCGTTTATATTGAACGAAGAGTTTACCTTCAATATCATATACAGCAGCAACTGTGATGTGCGGTTCTACACTGAGTGCAGTAATATTTTTTTCAGCATTTTCAGTGTCGAAAAAGCTCATATATACCACGGAATTTGCAGCAATCAATTTTGCTAATACCGAATAGTCACGAATCATAGCTTTACGCAAGGAAGTGACTTCATTCACGGCAAAAAATACGGAAGCGGCAAGCAAGGTAATAATGTTAATTAACATTGTAATTACAATGAGTTTGCGCTTGATGGACATGTGGGCAAAAGCTTTCATACTTGTGCTATTCTCGAGGCGATGTCCGCATAATCTCCGATAGGTTTAGTAAATTTGCATCTGCTTTTAGAGTGGCTTGTTCTAAAGCATCTGGATTAATCCCTAAACGGACTTTATTGTTACGGTTGAAAAATTTAATCATTCCCCCTTCGTTAATAAACTCTTCACTTTCTCCCACCGTGAGCACGGTGTAGTTTTTGGCAAAGCTTAGGACTTCAGCTAAACGGGGAATTTCGGAATCACTGATAAACAAAATTTGACATTGACGTGTCGCATTCAGTTCTTTAAGCCGTAAAACTTGTAAAGGACGATTTTTGACTTTTTGATTTTCGGTGGTTGCATCAATGAAGACACCGAAGGGGTCTTGTCCTAAGATACAGATACGAAAGGGAATAGAGGCATTGCTAAAAACTGATTCAGGCCAAGTAATAAAATTGGCAAAATTGTATAGAAAAACGGCTTTAACTTGATATTCTTTTGCAGTGGTTGCCCCTATAACTTTATCGGCATGAAGCGACGGCGATATACACAAACTAACCAATAAGATAGTTCTGATAATTAACCTATTAGTAACGTGAGAAATATCCATAGTGTCAGTTTGGTATGTTATTTGAGATATTGCGCTTGTAGTGTCGTTTAAGTAATTTACAGAAAATTATAAAGCTATTATTTTCTGATAAATGGCTAATATAGGTACAATTAAGTCTATAAAACCAAGTTATCTTACTTAACTTCATTTATGTAGGAGATGTCTTTGCATTAAGTATATAGCTCTATTTAGCAAGTAAACATCTTCATTTAATGCTAAATTTTTCACTTTCTAAGCTTAACATACTTTTGAAATCTACAGCACCCAATACCCATAGTTATTTGCAATATTCTAACGCAAATTGCAGATTGTGGTTATAGTCGAATTTGTTAACTTGATGATTAATTTTTATCTTAACTATTGATGATAGCAAGGTTTATTCCAAGTATTA
>JBDLSS010000133.1:0-5619 GCA_039799345.1 Pseudomonadota bacterium | reverse complement strand
CCTACTTGCTGAAAAAATACAGCTTAACCGTGGATCAAGTGGCTGACGTATTGGCAGGCAACAGCAGCAACAGCGGCGGTGGGCGTTTAACCCGAGGCGATGAAAGCTTAGTGATTCGCAGTATTGGTTTGTTCAAAAAGATTGAAGATATTGAACAAGTGGCGATTGCCTCCGTGGGCGGACAACCGATTTTTGTCAAAGACGTGGCAAAAGTCGAAATCGGAGAACGTACTCGCTCAGGGATTGTGGGTTATAACGAGCGCGATGATGTGGTGCTCGGCGTGGCACAGATTACTAAGGGCGAAGATGCCGCTAAAGTTTTAGTCGCGTTGAAAGAACAGATTAAAAAACTTGAAGTGAAATTGCCCAAAGGCGTGCGCCTTGTACCCGTGTATGACCGTGCGGATTTAATCAAGCACACCATTCATACCGTGGTCGAAAATATGATTTTAGGTACGATTTTAGTCGTTACCATTTTAATGGTGTTTTTAAGAAATTGGCGTGCCGCTTTAATTGTGGCTTCAATGATTCCCTTATCTTTATTATTCGCATTTTTGCTGATGAGTTTAAACGGCGTTTCTGCGAATTTAATTTCACTGGGATCGGTGGATTTCGGAATTATTATCGACAGTGCCGTGGTGTTGGTTGAAGCTTTAATGGTAAGGCTTGCCACAGAAAATACCCGTCCCGAACATAATCATGTCGGTTGGCGATTACGCATTTTACGGCAAACTGCCACGGAAATGGCACACCCGATTTTATTCGCGAAAATTATTATCATTTTAGCATTTTTACCGATTTTTACTTTCCAGCGCGTAGAAAACAAAATTTTCTCGCCAATGGCATTTACTTTGAGCTTTGCCTTGCTGGGCACAATTATTTTAGTGTTGACTTGGGTGCCGACCTTACTGAGCTATACCATGCGTGGTCAAAACATGGTCGAAAAACACACGCCGCGCTGGATGTCTTTTTTACAAAACAGTTATTTAGCGGTGTTACGTCTTGCGACACGCTTGCGGATGATTGTGATTGTATTGTCGCTGGTGCTGTTGGGCGGAACGCTGTCTTATGTGCCGCAATTGGGCAGTGAATTTTTGCCAAAACTCGACGAGGGTAATATTTGGCTGACCATTCAATTACATCCGTCTACGGCAATGACTAAAAGTAAGGAAGTCGAGCGTAAAGTGCGTGAAATTTTGCGTTCTTATCCTGAAGTAACGAGCGTGACTTCGCACTTGGGTCGCCCTGATGATGGCACTGATCCCAAAGGCCCTTACAGCATGGAAGTTTTGGCGAATTTAGCCCCCAAAGAAACATGGCGGTTTGCATCCAAAGAGGAAATGATTGAAGACATGACTCAGAAAATCAAAGTCATGCCGGGCGTGCCGACTAACTTTTCTCAGGTGATGCAAGACAGTATGGAGGAAGCCCTGAGCGGGGTGAAAGGTGAGTTGGCGATTAAAATTTATGGCTCGGATTTGGATATTTTAGAAGGCAAGGCGGATCAAGTTGCCTCGATTTTAAATAATATTCGCGGCTCGGCTGACGTGGCAGTGGTGAAAATTCGCGGGCAAACCGAGTTAAATATCACCATTGATCGCGATCGTTTGGTGCGCTATGGCATTAAAGTGGACACGTTAAACACCATCGTGCAAACCGCATTGGAAGGTGCGGAAGTCGAAACTTTCTTTGAAGGCAGTCGGCGGTTTAGTGTGACTTTGCGCCTTGATCAGCGTTTCCGTGAATCAGTGGAAGATATTAGTGAATTGCCGATTACTTTGCCTGCGGGCGGTTCGATTCCTTTGGGGGAAATTGCCACGATTGAGTTGAAACAAGGTGCATCACGCATCAGTCGTGAGGGCGGTGAACGTTATGTGGCAATTAAGTCGAACTTGTTGGGACGCGATCAAGGCAGTTTCGTCGAAGAAGCGATGAACAAAGTCAATGAACAGCTCAGTTTGCCGCCGGGTTATTACATCACTTGGGGCGGGCAATTTGAGAATAAACAACGCGCTTTGAAACGTTTACAAATCATTGTGCCGCTGAGTTTATTGTTTATTTATTTGTTGCTGTTTGGCGCGTTCAATTCGATGAAAAAAGCTTTGCTCGCCTTGCTGATGATTCCGTTCACCTTCATCGGCGGGATTGCGGCGTTAGCTTTGGCACAGTTGCCCTTATCGATTTCTGCGGCGGTGGGATTTATTGCGGTGGCAGGGATTTCGGTGCAAAACGCGGTGATCATGATTGAGCAAATTATGGAATTATTGCGTAATGGCTCGAGTTTACAAGAAAGTGTGCTGCAAGGCGCGGTGCAACGTTTACGCCCAATTTTGATGACCGCATTAATGGCGGGTTTGGGCTTGTTGCCTGCGGCGTTATCGCACGGCATGGGTTCAGAAACTCAACGTCCATTTGCAATGGTGATTGTGGGCGGGGTGATTTCTGCGACTTTATTCACTTTATTACTGTTGCCGCTGTTATATCCCCTCTTTGCGCAGGAAGATGCAAACGGTTATCACGTTGAGCCAGAAATTGAGTTAGACAAGATTTAGGTATAATCTCATTGAAATTGGGGCTTGCTGTTAAAAGTCCCAATTTTTATATTATTTTCCTAACTTTTATCGGAACTCATTCGTGGACAAACTTTCTCAAATTTATGCGCGTATTGAATCGTTATGCAAACAAAAAGATTTTAACAAAGCTGCCCATTATTTTTGGGAAATAGAAAAATCAGGGCTTGAATTGCCGCCCGCGTTGCTGGTGATTAAAGCCGATGTGATTCAGTTATCGGATAAATCGCATTATCGTCTCAACAGTGCAGAAGACGCGCTGTTACAGGCTATCGAACTTGAGCCGCACAATTTGGAGGCGCATATCGAACTGGGTTATTTTTATTATGCAATTATGGAGCAATCAGAAAAAGCTGTCCCACATTTTGAACAGGCTGAAAAATATGCAGAAAAAACGTTTATTGCTGCAATTTTGGGCAAAGCAAAAGCCTTGATTGATTTAGGTTTATTTAATGAAGCCGCAGAGTTTTTAAAACGCTCGTATTTTGCAAATCACCCTGAAATTATTAAATTTCTCATGGAAATCATACCTTAAACAGTGAATTGGGCAATGACAGCCTATGGGTTTGAAAATAACCCTGTGTTATGCCCTTCTCTTCTTCGAAACCTGATTTGAAAAATAAAGCCTGTAAATTTTTTCGTGCACCCAGCTAAAAAATTGAAAACAATCTCCTCCACTCAACTAAAAATGATCATAAACAGTAGACAAACTCGCTCAAATTGGTTAATCATAAAATAAGGAAGCAGAACTGCTGTCTCCCACACTGTTAAAAATCCTCAGAATTTAACCGAGAACGGCGAATTCTTGAGCGTGCTCACTCCCTAAAATCCTAAAATGAAGTCATCCTATTGTGCGTAAACATCTAGTCATCGTTGAATCTCCTGCGAAAGCCAAAACCATAAAAAAATATTTGGGCAAAGATTTTGAAGTCTTGGCTTCTTACGGTCACGTCCGCGATTTGCTGCCGAAAGAAGGCGCAGTGGATACCGAAAATGATTTTGCTATGCGTTACCAAATTATTGAAAAAAATCATAAGCATGTAGAAGCGATTAGCCATGCGATGCAGTCAGCCGATAGCTTATATTTGGCAACTGACCCTGATCGCGAAGGCGAGGCGATTTCATGGCATTTGTATGAAATTTTGAATGAAAATAATGCCCTGCGGAATAAAGCGGTGCATCGCATTGAGTTTCACGAAATCACGGAACAGGCGATTCAACACGCGATTCAGCACCCCCGCGATTTAGCAATGGATTTAGTGGCAGCACAACAAGCCCGCCGCGCCTTGGATTATTTAGTGGGCTTTAATTTATCACCCCTGCTGTGGAAAAAAATTCGTTATGGTTTATCCGCAGGTCGGGTGCAAAGTCCCGCCTTGCGTTTGATTGTCGAGCGTGAAATTGAAATCGAAAATTTCAAACCGCGTGAATATTGGTCGATTGAAGCCGACAGTGAAAAAGAAAAATTGCCGTTCACCGCAAAGCTCACGGTGTTTGAAACCAAGAAATTAACCCAGTTCAGCGTGCACAACACTGAGCAAGCGCAACATATTCGAGAAACCTTGCTAAAAGCCTCCGATGGCAAATTGCAAGTGAAAAGCATTGAACGCAAACAGCGTAAACGCCTACCTTCTGCGCCGTTCACTACTTCAACCCTGCAACAAGAAGCGGCGCGTAAATTGGGCTTCACTGCCAAGCGCACCATGCAAATCGCCCAACAGCTTTATGAAGGGATTGACATCGGCGGCGGTGATGGCACGGTGGGTTTAATCAGCTACATGCGTACTGACTCGGTGAATCTTGCCAATGAAGCTTTGGAAGAAATCCGTGAAGTGATTAAAACCCGCTACGGGCAAGATAATTTACCGAAGCACGTCCAGACCTATAAAACCAAGTCGAAAAACGCACAGGAAGCGCATGAAGCAATCCGTCCGACTTCTGCACAGCGTTTCCCCGAAGTTTTGAGTCGATCTTTAACGGGCGATCAGCTCAAGCTCTATTCCTTGATTTGGAAACGTACCGTGGCGTGTCAAATGATTCACGCGACCTTGGACACGGTGGCAATTGATTTCACCTGTGGCGGCGACGGCAATATTTTCCGCACCACGGGTTCAACGCTGGTGCACGCGGGCTTTATGGCGGTGTATCAAGAAGATGTCGATGATAAAAAACTCGACGACAGCGAAGGCAAAATTCTGCCCAATTTTGAAGAAGGCGAATGGGTCAAATTAAAGCAATTACGCGCCGAACAGCATTTCACCGAGCCGCCACCGCGTTATTCTGAAGCGAGTTTGGTAAAGGCGTTGGAAGAATTTGGCATCGGTCGCCCGTCAACTTATGCGACGATTATTTCGACGCTGCAACAACGCGGCTACGCTCTGCTGGATAAAAAACGTTTTATCCCGACTGACGTGGGACGGATTGTGAATAAATTCCTCACCGAGCATTTTACCCGTTATGTGGATTATGATTTCACCGCGAAATTGGAAGATGAACTCGATGCAGTTTCTCGGGGCGAGAAAAAGTCTAATCCGCTGCTGGCAGAGTTTTGGAAAGAATTTAAAAACTTAGTCGATGAAAAAACCGTCAGCGTGCAAAAGCGCGATGTGACTCACGAAGCTTTAGATGAAGCCTGTCCTAAATGTGCCAAGCCTTTGTCAATTCGTTTGGGCAAGTTTGGGCGTTTTATCAGTTGCTCGGGTTATCCTGAATGCGATTATGCGCGTAATTTGGAAAACAGTGAAAACCCCAATCAGCCACCCGCCGCGCCGCCCGAAGTGGTGGAAGGACGCACTTGTCCGCTGTGTGATTCCGCGCTGCATATTAAAAATAGTCGCTACGGTACCAAATTTATTGGCTGTAGCAAGTATCCGAAATGCAAACACATTGAGTCTTTGGAAAACAATGATACGGGCGTACCTTGTCCAAGTTGTGGTGAAGGTTCTATGGTGAAAAAGAAATCGCGCTACGGCACGTTTTTCTATTCCTGTTCCAGCTATCCGAAATGTAAATATGCGATTCCCAATGAGCCACTGGCAGAACCCTGTCC
>JBDLSS010000132.1:0-4134 GCA_039799345.1 Pseudomonadota bacterium | reverse complement strand
GTCTGATTGAAAATCCTGTGAACCAAGGACGGGCGCGGGCTGGCAATTTGGGTGTGCGACTAGCACGTAGTCAAGTGATTGGATTTTTAGACGATGATGATCGTTATTTGCCCGATCATTTATTGCGTCTCGAAAAAGTGATGTTGCATTTTGATTCAAAAGTGGCTTATTCAGGCTGTCGCGTGGTGCAACGCCATTTTTTGGGCGAAGACACGCCCTTGCATGAACAAGTTTTATCCCAATTTAACGATCCCTATCAAGCCCAACGCCTGCAATATGAAAATTATATTCCCCTGATTAATTTACTGATTGACCGTGACTTATTTTTAAAACATCAGGGCTTTGATGAACAATTTGAAATCTTTGAAGATTGGGATTTATTGTTGCGTTTGTCGCGCCAAGTCGGCTTTTATCATCTTGACCGCATTACTACAGAATATGGGGTGTGGGGCAATCAACAAATTACCCAAGCCACACAACGCAGTCGCTGGGTGCAAGCCTATCATCAATTTCTTGCCAAACATTTGCTAAGTCTGGAAAGCGAACATCAGCTCAAATTGTTGGCAGAATATTGGATGATTAGCCAAGAACGGCGTGGGGCAGTACAAAATACCACCACCGAAAAGCGCGAATTAGAACAACGCTTGTTACAAGCCGAGCATAATCTGAGAGATTTACAGCGGCAAATTACCGAGCATCAACGCAATTACCAAACCTTAAATGAGGCTCATGCACAGCAAGATACTCAATTTCAGCAGCATTTCCGTGAAACTGAGCAACGTTATCAACAATCCCTTGCGGATGCTGAGCAAACGGCTCAACAACAGTTCGCGGACACAGAACAACGCCATCAACAAGCATTAAAAAATCTGTTGCAATTAGAACAGAATTTAAAACAAGAGCTTGCAGAACTGTCTGAAAAAAATCAGCAATTGGATGCGCAATGCGAAACGGAATTACATCGTGTACAACAGCTCGAAGCATTATTACATGAGGTGCAACGCCAATTAACGCTGGGTTTATCACAAGGTACTTTACAGCGAATTTTGGGCAACCAAGCCCCAAGCCGTTTTAATTTCACCGCCGATGACCATTTGCGCAATACTTTGCAACAATTGATTGCGTGGTTTCAACTGCGCCAGCAATTATGGGTGAGTCAGCAACAAGCCCCGCAACAACAATTACAGCAACAACTTAATGCAGTACAACAGCTTAGCGGCAATTTACGCCAAGAATTACGCGCCCTCACCGATAAAGCAGTGCAATCGCGCTGGCTACATCGCGGCGGCTATGTGAAGATTTTAGACCAGATTAATCTTTTGGCGGACAATCTCACCCAGCAATTGCAACAAACTCAAGCACCAGCCTTGATTGCGCCCACGCCTTTAGAAATGACGTTTGCGACTAATTTGCCGCCGCGTCCCTTGTCAGGTTTGCGTCCAAATTTAAATTGTTTTGCAGGCACAACGGACGCTTTGCAACTGATTGAAAGCAGTGAAATCCGTGGCAATCATTTATTTCATCTCGGCAGCGGCAGCACTTTAGTATTTCCCGTGAGCGTGCATTGCAATGGTTTTAGTCGCGTGGAAATGACTTTTGCGACCTATGCGCGTTTAAATCCCTGTCATTTGCGCTGCGTGGTGCGTGAAGTGGGACATTCGGAAGTGTTGCGCAGTGTGCAATGCAGCGCGTTGACGGTGTTGGACAATCAATTTCACCCCTTTCAATTTGAGCCGATTTTAGATTCTGAAGGCAAAACTTATCAAGTCGAAATTGACTCGCCCGACGTGCACGAACCTTATGGGGTGGCGGTGTGGTGTCAAGAACCACAATTACCTTCTCAATTTGCCGCGCCGCCCCAAGTTGCCATCACCGCCGTTCCTGACAATATTCCTGCTTGGGTGCAACGCAGTTTATTAGCGCAAGCCTTGCCTGCGGTGTTGCGTAGCAGTACGCCTGAACATTTATTTATTATCAGCCATGCAGCTGAGCCTTTGAGATTACATACTTTTTTGCAGAGTTTAGGCAAGCTTTGTGAACAAGGTAAAACTTCTGCACAAGTCTTAATTTGGGGCGAAGTTTCCGAGGCGACGCAAGCCTATATTCAACAGCAGCAATTATTACAACTGCGCCATCCGAGCTTGGTGCAATTGTTGGAAAAAATCGCAACCTCGCCCGCTAACTATTTGTGGCTGTTGGAAAATAGCACCTTGCCTGCGGTTGATGCTTGCGAGTTTTTAGCCGAAGTGCTGCATAGCCATCCCAAAGCGGGCATGATTGTGCCGTGTTTGGTGCATGGCGAAACTTTGAATGCGGCTTATGCTTTGCTGAATAGTGAAGGCATGATGCAACATTTTCCCGTGGGAATGCCTGCGAACCATCCTTATCATGGCTATCGGCGCGAAGTGGATGCGGTGAGTACGCCTTGCGTAATTTTGCAGCGCGCTGCACTGAAAGCTTTGAATTTCAGAGCCTTGGCAGCGTATAAAACCATGCCTTATCAGTTAAGTGAAATTATCTGGCAATTGCGCCAAAACGCATGGTTGGCGGTGTATGAATCCACTTTGTGCTATCAAGATGATTGTGCACAACGCGCCCTGAATTCTAAAGAGTATCTCGCAGATCAAAAGGTGTTTTTCAAAAATTGGCAGCAGGCTTTGGTTAAACAAGGCAGCCTGTTAAATACTGCCGCCTTGCTCAATCCTAAACATCAGCGCAACGTGTTGATTATTGATGCAACTTTGCCCACTTATGATGAAGACTCAGGCTCGTTGCGGATTTATACCTTGATGAAAATCTTGGGACAAATGGGCTATAAAGTTACTTTCTTCCCCGATAATTTGGACAGCAAGTTTAAATATCGGCACGCGCTGGAAGCTTTGGGCGTGGAAGTGTTTCATGGGCAATACAATATTGGGGACGCGCTGAGTTATCGTCATTTTGAATTTGCCATTGTGTGCCGCGTCGATATCGGGCAACGTTATATTCCGTTTATTCGTCTGTTGTCGCCTGAAACCAAGATTTTTTATGACACGGTCGATATTCATTATGTGCGCGAATTGCGCCAAGCCGAGATTGAAAATAATCCTGAATTGGGGCTGCGGGCTTTAGACACCAAACGTAAAGAATTGGCAAATTGCCTGCTCGCGCATCGCGTGCTCACCGTGACTGAAGACGATGGGCTACATTTACGCAAAGAATTAACCAGCGTCGAATTTTCGGTGATTCCGAATATTCACGAATTACCCGCGCCTGCTACCACAGGTTTTGCAGAACGTGACGGCATTGTATTCATTGGTAATTATAATCATCAGCCCAATGAAGATGCGGTTTATTATTTTGTGGAAAACGTGATGCCAAAAATTTTAGCGCGTATTCCCAACGTGAAACTGTATTTAGTCGGCAGCAACATGAAGCCAAAAATGCGGGAACTTGCCAGCGCGAATATTGAAATTGTGGGCTGGGTTGACGAAGTTGAACCTGCGTTTGCACAGCGGCGGGTGTTTGTGTCGTATTTGCGTTATGGCGCGGGTATGAAGGGTAAATTAGGGCAGGCGTTGGCGTTGGGTTTACCTGTGGTCAGCACCACGGTGGGCGCGGAAGGCATGGGTTTAACCGATCATGAAACTGCTTTGATTGCTGATGAGCCTGAAAGTTTTGCGGCGGCGGTGGGCGAGTTGTATCACGATGCCGCGTTGTGGGAGAAATTGGCGCAGCAAGGGCGTGAATATATTGATCAACGTTATGGCGCGGCGGCGGTTCGGGAACAATTAGCGGAATTGTTTGCGCGTTATCGTTAGGTTTGAAGATGGGTTGGGTTGCCGTTGGCAGCCCAACCTACGAGGCTGGTTCTCTATGTGGAACGCAATTTTACACCAACACAACAAGTGGCATAAATCGAAAAACATGAGGATAAAGCTTGATGTCTGATTTAACTAATAATCGCCATTCTGTATTAAAACATGTCATACGATGTATTGTTGCCGCATTACTTTCATACGCTGTCGTCTCTCTACTTATGTTTGCTTGGCATGAAAATTCAAAAAGTGCAAATACGATGCAGTTACAAAAAAATTTAGAATACGCCATGTTAAATTTATACAGTTTTTATTTTTTAGTGTTTTTATATACGCA
>JBDLSS010000131.1:0-4658 GCA_039799345.1 Pseudomonadota bacterium | reverse complement strand
CGTTCTCGCATGATGAAGTGGTGCATGGCAAACTTTCTTTGCTGGATAAAATGGCGGGCGATTCATGGCAGCGTTTTGCCAATTTACGCTTACTTTACACTTACTTGTGGACTTATCCCGCGAAAAAGTTGCTATTCATGGGCTGTGAGTTTGCCCAAGGGCGCGAATGGAGTGAGGCGCGGGGTTTGGATTGGGAATTGACGGAAATTCCTGCACATTCTGGAATGCAATCGCTGGTGCGGGATTTGAATCAATTATATTGTCAAAAAACTGCCCTGCATTATGCGGATTTTGAAGGACAAGGCTTTGCATGGATTGATTGCCACGATGCACATCAATCAGTGCTGGCATATTTGCGGCGCAGTGCGGATAGTTTTGTGCTGGTGGTGTTAAATTTCACCCCAACCCCGCGCCATGATTATCGAATTGGTGTGCCCTGTGCGGGCAATTATCAGGAAATTTTTAATTCTGATTCAATGTATTATGGCGGCAGCAATGTGGGAAATAGTTCAGTGCAGTCGGACGCTGTGGCATGGATGGGGCAAAGCAATTCTATCAGTTTAACCTTGCCACCCTTGGCGGGCATTGTGTTGGAATGGCGGTCGGAATGATTTAAGGTCTAATAAGTAGGGTGCATAAGGCGTAAGCCGCCATGCACCTGAGCGAGCATGAATTAAGTTATTTTTGTTAAGGTGTATGACGCTACGCTGATACACCCTACATGACTTTCTAAAAAGTAGGGTGGGCACTGCCCACCAAAACTTGCCAAATTAGACAAACGGTGGCAATGCCCATCCAACGTAGGAGAAAAAATGAGTCCATCCATGAATCATAGTCGCTTACAAGTGGCATTAGGGGCTGCCTTTTTAGGCTTAAATCATTACGCGGTCTATTCTGAATTATCGATAGATATACAAGGAAAAGAGTTTGTGCCTGATATAGCCATCTATCCCATGCAGCCGATTAATTTGCTAAACGACAAAATAAGAGTTTCTGATCCACCCCTGTTAATTGTCGAAATACTTTCGCCCACGCAGAATATTCAAGAGTTGGTTGATAAGTTCAAAATTTATTTTGAATTTGGCGTGCAATCTTGTTGGTTATTGTTGCCGATTTCCCATGCGATAACCGTCTTTAATAATTTGGAAGAAACGCCATTGACCTACGCCAGTGATAAGGTTATTGATAAGGCATTAGGGATTACTTTGAACATGAATAAGATTTTTTTGGATTGAGAGATTCGCCGCGAATTTTCAAGATTAACATTCTAACGCCGCACAGAATCGGGTAAACTACTAACAGTATTTTCACTGGGAGTTTTTCAACAATGTCTTTGCAACGAACTGATGTAGAGAAAATAGCCCATTTGGCACGGATTGCCCTGTCCGAAGAGGATATTCCTGTTTATACACGGACTTTATCGGATATTTTCGCCTTAGTCGAACAAATGAACAGTATCGATACCACGGGTATCACCCCAATGGCACACCCCTTGGACGCAACCGCCCGCCTACGCGCCGATGAAGTCAGCGAAACCAATCAACGGGATTCGTTTCAAAGCATCGCGCCGCAAGTAGAAGCGGGTTTGTATTTAGTCCCCAAAGTTATCGAATAGACCCTAGTTGACGATCATGCACGAAAAAACGCTTGCCGAACTTTCTGAACTCTTACATCAACGCAAAATTTCTAGCGTAGAACTGACTCAACATTTTTTACAACGGATTGAACGTTATGATGGGCAGTTGAATAGCTTTGTCACCGTCACTCCCGAACTGGCTTTAGAACAGGCACGCGCTGCGGATGCACGTTTGCAGGCTGGCACGGCAGGGAAATTGACAGGGATTCCACTGGCTCAAAAAGATATTTTCTGCACAGCAGGGGTGAAAACCACCTGCGGTTCTAAAATGTTAGACAATTTTATTGCCCCGTATAATGCGACGGTGGTCGAAAAATGTAATGCCGCAGGCATGGTCATGTTGGGAAAAACCAATATGGACGAGTTTGCGATGGGTTCATCCAATGAAACCAGTTATTACGGCGCAGTGAAAAATCCTTGGGATGTGAAAGCCGTGCCCGGTGGCTCTTCAGGCGGTTCTGCGGCTGCGGTTGCGGCTCGTCTTGCCCCGATTGCCACAGGCACAGACACGGGCGGTTCAATTCGCCAACCCGCAGCATTATGTAATTTAACAGGTTTAAAGCCAACTTATGGCTTAGTGTCGCGCTATGGCATGATTGCCTTTGCGTCAAGCTTAGACCAAGGCGGTCCGATGGCGCACAGTGCGGAAGATGTCGCGCTGCTGATGGAAACGATTACGGGTTTTGACAAACGTGATTCGACTTCATTAGACCGTCCCGTTGAAAACTACAGCAGCCAGTTAAATCAAAGCATTGAAGGTTTACGGATTGGTGTGCCCAAAGAATATTTTGGCGAAGGCTTAGACCCTGAAGTTGCCAAAGTGTTGGAAACTTCGCTTAAAGAATTTGAACAAGCGGGCGCAACGGTTCATGAAGTGCATTTACCGAATAATCAATTAGCGATTCCTGTGTATTACATCATCGCGCCTGCGGAATGTTCTTCTAACTTATCGCGTTTTGATGGCGTGCGTTTTGGCTATCGCTGTGAAAATCCTAAAGATTTAATCGATTTATACAAGCGTTCACGCGGCGAAGGTTTTGGCGCGGAAGTGAAACGTCGCATTATGATTGGGACTTATGCCTTATCCGCAGGCTATTACGATGCGTATTATTTGAAAGCCCAACAATTGCGCCGCGTTTTGACCCAAGATTTCACCGACGCTTTCAAACAAGTCGATGTGTTGTTTGGGCCGACTTCGCCCACGGTGGCATTTAATATCGGTGAAAAAGTGGATGACCCTGTCACCATGTATTTATCGGACATTTATACCATTGCGGTAAATTTGGCAGGAATTCCAGCCTTATCTTTACCTGCGGGTTTTGCCCACAATCGTCCCGTGGGGATGCAGTTGATTGGCAATTATTTCAGTGAAGGACGTTTGTTAAATATTGCACATCAATATCAACAACGTACCGATTGGCATAGTCGCACTCCTGCAAGTTTCGCGTAATTCTGCGGTATAGAACCGATTTGGAATCTTTAGTAAACGCCATGAGATGAACAAAGTGCCAGTAAAGCTAAACAAAATGAGCCTTTATTGAAGTAGTCTGAATGAGGCAGAATGGGCAGACTTTCCACTCTATTCGAGCGTCTACTGGCATGACAGGTGAGCTTTAAAAAAGCATGGAATTAAAAAATACTTATAGGCGGACAAACCTGATTATGGTCAATTCTCAAGCAATGAAGAATACCCGTCTCGCCAGTTGTTAGCGTCAGGGATATTGTTTTCTGTTCGAAAGCCAATATCGGCGATGATATGGGTTTAAAGCGCAAAAATAGGTGATACGTTATTAGTAGTAAAACGTTTTAATGCTTGGGTAGAACGGTGTAAGTCGTTGGTCAAGAACTTTGAACGGAGGCTTGAGAATGTGAATGTCAAACTCAAACTGTGTTTTATCAGACTACTTGGTCAATGACTTGCTCCTTTTTAAAGATTCCAGATCGGTTCTATAAATCCTATTCATCGCCATCATGCCCAAGCCGCCCTTAAACCACGCGCAATTGCTGCAACATTTACAAGACGCATTGGGCTGGATGTTGCCAAAACAACGCGATTTAGCCCCGATTGCCGCAAGTCTCGCGCAACTTCCCCAACAATCTTGGGTGCTGGAATGGGTGCAAATTCTTATTCCGCAAAATATCGAAATTACCTACCAATTTCTGAGTCACGCCGCCACCGCCTTGCAATTGATGGATGAGGACGGTGTAGAAACATGGTTGCGTGATGCAATTGTTTGTTTTGAAAGCCAAGGTTTAAAAGCTACGATTGCCCATTTACAAAATGTTTCAGCGTATGCAATTCAATATAAAAAGCAAAATCAAGGTGTTACTTTAGTCAGCGTGCAACGCGTGCTACAAACTTTTTTAACCGCTTTGGGGGGCAGAACGTTAAATATTATGCCCGCTGAAGAAGCGTATACCGACACCGAAACGCTATTTTTACCCGCCGTCCTGAATATTTTCCCCACAGATCACGACAATTTTTTGCTGTATAAAGCGATAGTTTCCCAGCTTTGGGCGCAAAATTCCTTCGGTACTTGGTCGTTGGATTTCGAGCGCGTCAATTTCCCTGATACCGCCCATGCTTGGGAATTATTTCATGTCTTGGAACGCCTGCGTTTAGATGCCTGTCTGGCGCGGCAATTGGCGGGATTAGATCGTGAAATTCAACAATTAACTGACAGTTTAGGGGAAACCAGAATTCCCGTTGGCTGGGCAGCAATTGCCAATGAATTAGCGCAGTCTAGCACGACGGTTCACGAAAGTTATCGCTTATTAAACAAAGTATTAAATTGGGAAGTACCGCCACCCCTGTGTTATCAAGGCAAATTAAACCCCGCCGCCGTCGCCAAAATCTTGCCCGCCCGCCGTGAACGTGAACAACAGGCTTTTCAAGCCAAATTCGCCCGCTTGCAACATTCTGAAAACGCTAAAATTCCCGACTCCCCAAAGCCTGTTGAAAACGCGCCCGAATTTAAAATTAAGCAGCATAATCCTAAACAGCTCATCATTGATGGGCAAA
>JBDLSS010000130.1:0-3140 GCA_039799345.1 Pseudomonadota bacterium | reverse complement strand
ATAGCCTCAAAAAGAAACAGCAGAAAGTAGCTTAACCTAATGTTCTATAAATTAAATAACGTTAATGATTCAGCCCTCCCCCTAAAGGGGACTTAAAACCACTTTAATATTTGTCTTTAGCCCCCTTTAGGGATTGGGGGCTTCAGTTAATTTTTACATATTTACAGGTATTCCTTATGAAACAAATTTTCCACCTTTGCCTTTATTTAGGCATGTTATCCCTCAGTGCCTGTGGTGGCGGAGGAGGTGACAGTGCTAGCAGTGCGAATAGTTCCACTGCAAGCGCAAATTCAACCCCAACACCCACAAAAACCGTGTTCAGTTGGCAATTGCCCACAGGATTTCCCGAACCGCGTATTCCCGATGACAATCCGATGAGCACGGAAAAAATCGCACTCGGCAAATATTTGTTTTATGACAATCGCTTATCAATTACTAATACTCAAGCCTGCGCAGGTTGCCATCTCCAAAACAAAGCCTTCACCGACGGTTTAAAAACCGCCATCGGTTCAACGGGCGACGCATTGGTACGCAACAGCATGAGTTTAACCAACGTGGTTTATAACTCGCGTTTCAATTGGGCAAATCCCCAGCTAAAAACTTTACACGCACAAGCCAAAGTCCCGATGTTTGCTGAGTTTCCTGTGGAATTGGGCTGGAGCAATAACGAGCAAAAAATTTTGGATCGCTTACGGGTTGAACCTTTGTACAAAGATTTATTCGCAAAAGCCTTTCCCAACGAAACCGAGCCATTCACCGAAGGCAATGTCGCCAAAGCAATTGCGAATTTTGTGAGCACTTTAATTTCAGGCAATTCAGGCTATGACCAAGTGATTTATCAACAAAAAGCCGCTGCAATGTCGGATTCTGCAAAACGCGGTCGAGATTTATTTTTTTCAGAACGTTTGGAATGTTTTCACTGCCACGGCGGTTTCAATTTTTCCCAGTCAGTCAACCATCAAGGCACGGTTTTCGACGAAATCGAGTATCACAATAATGGCTTATATAATTTAGAAAATAAAGGCTTATATCCTATGAATAACCGTGGCTTATGGGATGTGACTTTTATAAATGAAGATATGGGACGTTTTCACGCCCCCACTTTGCGAAATATCGAATTAACTGCCCCTTATATGCACGACGGTTCAATTGCGACACTGGAAGAAGTTTTAGAACATTACGCACGCGGCGGGCGTTTAATTGAAAGTGGCGAATTTGCGGGCGATGGGGCAAAAAGTCCCTATAAAAGTAATTTAATCAATGGTTTTGTCCTGACTACAGACGAAAAACAAGATGTGATCAACTTTCTCAAAAGCTTGACCGATTGGGAATTTATCTGTAATCGCACTATCAGCGATCCTTTTGGCAACCAACCCATGCACACAAAATGTCAATAAAAAACTTAAGCTTACTGTTATTAGCCCACCTTCCCGCACCCGTGTTTGCTTGCGCGATTTGCATGACGGGCGACCCGACTTTGAACACGATGGGCACAGAAAAATTATATGAAGGGCGTTTACGTTTTTCTGCGGATTATTTGAATCGTACCGAAACCACAGGCGTGGCGGGCATTGACGAAACCAAGTTAAAAGATAATCGCTTAACTTTGGGCTTGGCATACGCTCCGACGCGGCGGCTCAATTTGGCAATTCGTGTGCCTGTGCTCAGCAAAACTTTTGATACGGCGGATTTGTCGCGCACCAAAAGCAGCGGCATTGGGGATGTTGATTTAAGTGCGCGTTACACTTTATGGCTGGATAAGGAGCAACGCCCTTCGCAAATGTTCGGAGTTTTGGCAGGTTTGAGAACGCCCACAGGGCGTGAACAATTTGATTCAAAAGGCAATTCCTTGGATATTGATGTGCAACGTGGCACAGGTTCATGGATTCCGAATTTTGGCGCGTGGTATGGTTATTACCACTACCCTTATTTTTTCTATGCAAGCGGTGTTTATCATCAGCCACTTAATAAAGGTTTTCAAGAGTTTGAAGCAGGAAAAGCTTTAGTGAGTACGTTTTTAGCCCAATATGCCTTAAATTATCAGTTTGCTTTGCAATTTGGATTGGACACGCGTTGGAGCACGAAAAATACTCAAATGGGCGAAACTGACCAAAATTCAGGCGGTTTTATCGCATTTGTCACGCCTGGGCTGGTGTATCACGTTAGTGAAGATGTGTTATTAAACCTGTCTTTACAAATTCCTGCGTATAAAAATTTGCATGGTGAACATAATGAAGGTAAAAGTCTGCGTTTAGGAGTGACTTATGATTTTTAAAATTTTGTTATTATTGAGTTTTATTAGTTTAGCGGGCTGTGGCGGCGGTGGCGGAAGTAGCAGTGTTGAAGAGGGTACGAGCGTGACTTTTACCGCACAAGCTATCCCAAATTCTGCGATTACTACCAGTTCTGACGGTAAAAGTTTTTATAACCGCGATGGTGTGAAAATCACCCTGAAAAAAGCGTATTTAACGATTTGGAGCGTGGCATTAAGCAGCGATTGCAGCAATCCCAGTTTCAGCCGTTGGGGTGAAAAAATGTTGGCGTGGTTAATTAATGACAGCCAAGCGCACGCAGTTTCCGCGCCGACACAATTGGGTGTACCCAGTGCGATTAACTTATTGGATGATAAAGAATTTTTATTAGGCAATATTAACCCGCCACCCGCCAGCTATTGCGGAACTGAAATTAATTTCTTAAAAGCGGATGCTGACACCCAATATTTGCCACAAAACTTTTCTATGCTAAATCGCAGTTTGTATTTGGAAGGCGAATTTGTTCCTGTGGGCAGCACGCAGGCAATTCCCTTTGTGTTCGACACCGCTAAAGCCTTGTTACCGCGTTTATTGCGTGCGCCCATCACATTATCGAGTGCGCAACGTACGGCGACGCTGAAATTTACGCTGGCTTATGATACCTGGTTTGATGGTTTAGATTTACGGGTGTTGAGTAGCGATGAGACTCAGCAAAATTTGCTGTTTTATAATTTGGTGCAGTCGGTGCGGAAGGGGTAATAATCTTTTACTGCGCCTATCAACTTCCTAACGGGACTAAAATTAAACAGTTTGGTAGTGATAAATAACTAAGGACTTTAGCCTGTTATCACTACCAAAAATCTTGGGAGTGCATTAAAAAGTAATTTT
>JBDLSS010000129.1:0-13312 GCA_039799345.1 Pseudomonadota bacterium | reverse complement strand
AAAAAGTTAAAGTCGATTATACCTATTTGCAGCGCAATATTACCCAGTAAGCTTAATATTACAGACACCCTTGCTTCCCTAAGTTATGCTTGTAAAAATATTTAGGGACGGGGTGTTTTTTTATCGTATAGCTATTTGATACTGAACAAGATTTTTTAGTGAGCTTAATTATCAATATTTAGATTTCATGGAGCATAAATGACAACGACATCTGAAGCATCTCAACAAAGTAACCCCTTTTCTACGGGGGGTGGTGGTACAAATTTTGAGAAAAAAATTCAGGCTATTTTTGTTGCTTTAATGTTAACAGGTGGTTCTGTACCTGTTTTGTCACCTGCAATAATTCAGCAAATTAAACTCCAAGGGAAAGATGCTAATTATGAGACGGATGACTGTATTATCTTTGCTCATACTCCAAAAAGTAAGTTATTGGTTCAGATAAAACATGGTGTTTCTATTACGCAAAGTAATGCTAGTTTTGAAAAAGTAATTCATGCAGCATGGAGAGATTTTAAGAATTCTAATTTCAACCCTGATACCGATCATATTGCATTAATCAGAGAACCTTTACCTGAAACTGATATAAAAAATGTTCGTCCTATTCTTGAATGGGCGCGTCATTGTCAGAGTGCGGATGAATTTTTTAAAAAAGTTGAAACTCCACACTTTAGTAGCGACAAAAAGCGTGAAAAACTCAGTATTTTTAAAGAAAAAATTCAACTTGCAAATGCTGGTACTATTCCAACCAATGAAGAGATTTGGCGTTTCCTCAAGTGTTTTCATTTGTTGGGATATGATCTAGATATTTCTTCAGGAACTACGTTACCACTCATCCAAACATTGCTCGGTTTGAATTTAAAAAATCAATCTGATGCCAGTAACGTATGGAATGAAATATTAGCAGTAGTTGACTCTTTTAATCAGAATGGAGGTAGCATATCCACTACAACATTACCGTATGAACTGACTGATAAATTTAATCCTCTCACATCTCTTATTGCTAAAGACATTGAAAGATTAAAAGAGCACGGAAAATTAATTTTCGATGCTATTCGTAATAAGGTGGGAAAAACGCATATAGCGCGTTCAGATTTATTGGAAGAATTACATTCTCTTACAGAAGAAACTAATTTTCTATTTGTTACTGGTGAACGGGGTTCAGGTAAGTCTGCATTAGTCAAAGATTTTATAGAGCAGAGAGATGGTGAATATCAAGTTTTTTGCTTGCGGGCTGAAGATTTAGATGCCTCACATTTAGATAAGGTTTTTTCCTCCATAGGCATTGAATCAAGACTAAGTGATTTAGCTGCTCACTTTTCAATGATACCGAAGAAGCTATTAGTTTTGGAGTCTTTTGAAAAAGTACTCGAACTAAATCAAACAGTTGCCTTTAAGGATTTACTCTCTTTTCTTAAAGAGAATATCGGGTGGACTGTCATCGCAACGGGGCGTGATTATGCCTCTTCTCAACTCACTTTCAATTATCTTAAGCCTACAGACATTCAATGGAAAGATTTACCTGTAACACCATTGTCTGATTCCGAACTAGAAAGAATTTATCAAGAAAATACTACTCTAGCATCTTTTAGTAAAAACAATGAGCTAAATAAATTATTGCATATTCCTTTTTGGACGCAATTAGCAATTCGTGTTACAGAAGCGGGAGAAAGATTTACATCAGAATCAACGCAAGCTTCTTTTAGAGATGCTGTTTGGCGTGTTGTCATTGAAAATGAAAAAGAAAGAAAAGATGGACTACCTCAATTACGACGAGAAACATTTATTGAGGTTGCTATAAAACGTGCTAAAGCAATGGAATATTCAATCTCGGACAAAGATTTTAATCCATTAGCATTGAGTAAATTGGAAGCCGATGATCTTTTAGTGCGTAATACGAAACGTGATCGGGTGAGTCCTGCACATGATATTTTTGAAGATTGGGGATTAGAAGCCTTTATCGAGAGCCAATATGATAATTTAGAAAGTTTCGCTAATTTTGTTAATCAAATAGGCAATGAACCTGCTATCAGGAGAGCTTTTCGATTATGGTTAAATGACCATTTGAATGAAACGGACAAAAAGGATGAGTTGGAATCATTAATAATCAAAGCTTTTTCTGAGCAAACACTGCCAACATATTGGCAGGATGAAGTAATGACTGCTTTACTTCAAAGTCCCCATTCACTGCCTTTATTAAATCGTCTTCAAAGATATCTCTTTGCAGATGATGCCGCCTTGTTAAAACGTTTTTGTTTTATTATGCGTATTTCGTGCAAAGTTCCTGATCCTCGTTTTGTGCGGGAAAAAGTCCTCGTGTCTCAGTTTTTAATACCTCAAGGGGAAAGTTGGCAGGCTGTAATTCGTCATTTATACAAGAATCGCGAAAAAATTACTGAATCACAACTGGCACAATTTATTGCTGTCCTTGAGGATTGGGCAACTCAAATCCAGCTTTATGAACCACTTCCAGAACCTGCTCGTGAAGCGGGATTGCTGACTTTATATTTTCTTGAAAAAATTCAAGATGATTACCTGCACGAAAAAAACATAAAGACATTACTGGTCGTTATTATCCGTGTTGTTGCTGCTATAAAAAATGAATTTACTCAACAAATTGAAAAAGATATATTTTCTGTATCTACAGAAAATATAAGAGATTATGTAGATCAATTATTGCCCATGATATTAGTAAACGCAGAAACTACAGGATTTATATGTAAAGAATTACCTGATTTATTGATTAAGTTAGCATGGCATACTTGGTTCACTCGTAATGAAAAACTCCTTCATAGAAATTATTTTCCTGAAATGGAGGATCGTTTTGGTCTGAATCGTGGAGATGGGTGTAAATTTTTCCCTGCAAGTGGATATAAAGGACCTTTTTTCCAACTTTTCAGAGTTGAGCCAAGAAAAGCTTTAGATTTTGTTATTCAACTTTGTAATGTAGCGACAAAAAAATACTTGGCTTTTTCAAATAATGATGGATTTGATACACATCCAATAAAAATTATTTTCAACGATGGTTCAAGTATCGAACAATGGGGTTCAGAACTTTTTTGGAGTGGTTATAGAGGTACTTCTACCCTACCTTATCTTTTACAATCCGCATTGATGGCACTAGAAAATTTTCTAATTGCAATACTAGAAGAGCCAAGCACAGACTTTAAAACCATTGAATGGATAACTGAATACATCTTACGAAAAAGTAACTCAGTGATGACCACAGCAGTGCTTGCTTCTGTTGCAATGGGTTTTCCTGAGAAAATGGGAAAAGCTTCACTCCCTTTATTGAGGACACCTGAGTTATATCGTTGGGATATAACTCGGATTATTCATGAAAGAGGCGAAAATACGTCAAACTATTTTTCAGATTATGATGATATGTCCAAAACACATGCAGACGAAAGACGCTCATCTGCATTACGTCCTTGGCGAAAAAAGGATTTGGAAAAACTGGCGATAGATTTGCAACTTACTGAATTACAGAATGATTTATTCAATATAATTGATAAACTTAGAAAGACGGTTGAAGGTCTAGATATTAATGACTGGAATAGAAAAGATTATCTATATTCAATTCATCGTATAGATTTACGTGGAAGAGAAGTAAAACATGAAAATAATCAAATTCTTCTCATGCCGAAACCATTAGAAGACGAAACATTAAGAAATGAACAGCAAAAATATTTAGCTGATCATATTTATGATGAATGTGCATATGCTCTATTGAATTGGAGTTCGGGCATTTTAAAAGATGGGTTGCCAAAAAGTGATTATTTCTCAGATTGGAATCAGGCACTTACTACAGCTAGAAAGTTACATGCTCTTTTAACTGATACTACTAACAATGCGGTGCATCTACCTTTTCATTCAGAAACTAGTATCACCAATGCGGCTACTATTTTCTTGCGGGATCATGCAAAACAACTCACAGATGATGATTTATCTTGGTGTTTACAGATTATTATCGAAAAGGTGCGTCTTAATGCCGACGTTGATGATATTACAAGAGGCGATAGCTGTTTAGGTGCAGCAACAATATTGCCTCTAATTTTCGACGTTATCAGTGATGAAGAAGATATTCTTTTTTTGAAAAAAACTATTGTCGTAGCGATTACTTCTGCTAATACAGATATATGTCTGGCTGCTGCTGAAGGAATACGACTGTATTTGTGGCAACGTAATCCTGAATTTGCTCAAGCTTGTATTAATGGTGTAATTGAATATTCTCGTTCGTACTTGAAACAACTCACTCAACAAACTTATCGAGCAGAATCATCTGAGTGGCGACAAGCTTCACGAGAAAAAATTGTAATGGGCGGGATAGTTACTAATCTCGACGAGATTTCATTCAAAACTCACGAGACTGGGTCTCTTTTATCTGCGGTCTTGATGATTCCCAACGGCTCAAATAAGCAAGAACACATTGCCCTGTTTACACAAATAATAAGTTTGCTAATTAATGCTGAAAAAACAGAAAATGATTATGATGATAATCTGCCATATGAATTTAAAATTAAATTTGTTACATGTTTAGCAAGTTATACCCATTTTCTTGACGAAAATGATGCGCTAAAACTACTTAATCATCTCCTCAGCAATATCAAAGAAGCCTCTAAATTAGCACTTGACTTATTGCAACAACTTTTCTTTGTCGCTGCAACACAAAATAACCAAAATGATTTTGAATGGTATTGGTTATTTTGGTCATGGTTTGCCGATGCCCTCTCTTACGCGCTAGATACCCATATTTCATACGAAGATCATTTTAATGATGCTATCCGACACTTATTTTTTGGGGCTATGCCATTAAATGAAAGTAATGATGTGCCTTTTTTTACATACGGTGTAGAGGCTATCAGCGATTTTTTTAGAAAAACAGGTGAAAATCCCATTGTTTGCATGGAAATGACCAGATTTATTTACACTTTTCCCACACTGTTTAAACCCCGCATATTTCTTGAAGAGTTAGCTAATTTTTATAAGCGTCAAACAAAAAGAAGTTTTATTTCAGAGAAAAATTCCATTTTTTATTTAGAGTATATCCTGCGTAAATTCTTGATTCAAAACCGAGAAGAAAAGCCTTTGTCTAAAAATTTAAGAACATCCTGCTTAACCTTGCTTGATGCGATGGTTGAGGAAGGTTCTTCTCAAGCATATTTTCTGCGTGAACGTTTGTTGCAATTACGGCAGCCGCCAGTATAAATTTTAATATATCTGTTTTTTAATAATTAAGAGTAATAAATAAAATGAAACCCTTTTTAAAATGGGCAGGCGGTAAATATAAAATTATCGAAACCATTAAAGCCGCTTTGCCTGCGGGACAACGTTTAATTGAACCGTTTGCAGGTTCAGGCGCAGTGTTTTTAAATACAGATTATGAAAATTATTTAATTGCCGATGCAAACGCCGATTTAATCAATCTTTTTCACTGTGTTCAAAAAGATAAGCAAAATTTTATTGAGCAGGCGCAACAATTATTTATTCCCGAAAATAATCAGGAAATTCGCTTTTATGAGTTTCGTGAAGAATTTAATACTATTACTGATTTACAACGCAAAGCAGCGCTGTTTATTTATTTAAATCGCCATTGTTTTAATGGCTTATGTCGTTATAATTCAAAAGGAAAGTTTAATGTACCATTTGGGCGTTATAAACATCCCAGTTTTCCAGAACAAGCCTTAATCACTTTTTCAGAGAAAAGCCAGCACGCCATTTTCAAACAAGCGGATTTTGTCGAAACGTTGCACGCCGCGAAACTTGGGGATGTGGTGTATTGTGATCCACCCTACGCGCCATTGAACGCGACTTCAAATTTCACCAGTTATACCCAAGCGGCTTTCAGTTTGGAACATCAGCAAAAGTTGGCAGAAATTGCGCTAGAACTAGCGAATAAAGGCATTCCTGTGATTATTTCTAATCATGATACGGAATTTACGCGCCAGATTTATGCGCGGGCAAAATTGGAGTTTTTCGAGGTTCAACGCTTTATTTCAAGCAATGCAGCAAATCGGAATAAGGCGGGGGAATTGTTGGCAATTTTTTAGAGAAGGCGAAATAGGCAAGGTAACAAAATCTGGAAATATGTAGCGTGCCGAACATTAACAAAAACCCTCGTTCCTTTGAGCATGAGTATCTACATTATTCTATATAATTAGAATGTTATGTAGATACTCAACCTTTTCCAAATAGAGAGAAAAGTTAAAATGACGGATTGTTTAACTATTGGAGCTTAAGTGCAGGCACTATTTATTCCAAAAGCTGAACAAGCTAACCCCACTTACATATTGGGATAATTAGGACCGCCGCCGCCTTCGGGCACAACCCAGTTAATATTCTGCGTTGGGTCTTTAATATCACAAGTTTTGCAATGCACACAGTTTTGTGCATTAATTTGCAGACGCGCTTGCTCATTTTCCTGCATGATTTCGTAAACTCCCGCAGGACAAAAACGCTGTTCAGGCGAGTCGTATTTCGCCAAATTAATGCTAATCGGTACGGTTACATCTTTGAGTTTTAAATGCGCGGGCTGATTTTCTTCGTGGTTGGTATTAGAAATAAATACCGAAGACAATTTGTCAAAGGTCACCTTGCCATCAGGTTTGGGATATTCAATCTTCTTGCAGAAACGCGCTTCTTTCAAAGCCAGATGATCGTCGTGATGGTGCAAAGTCCACGGCGCACGTCCTCTGAAAACATAAGTATCCAGCGCGGAATATGCTAACGCTGCCCACAATCCCCAACGGAATGAAGGGCGAATATTGCGCACTGTATAAAGTTCGTTCCACAACCAGCTCTTTTCCAAAGCCGTGCGATAAGTACTGACTTCGCCAAGCAAATCTTCATGGGTTTTGAGATGTTCAAAAATCGCCTCAGCCGCCAACATCCCCGATTTCATTGCGGTGTGCGAGCCTTTAATTTTAGGCACATTTAAAAAGCCCGCCGCATCACCAATCAACAAACCGCCTTTAAAACTGAGTTTCGGAATCGATTGAAAACCGCCTTCACTCAAGGCTCGCGCCCCGTAAGCAATGCGTCGCCCGCCTTCAAGCACCGCACGAATTGCAGGATGATTTTTATAACGTTGAAATTCCTCAAACGGGTTCAAATACGGATTTTCATAATCCAAACCAATCACAAAACCCAAGGCAACTTGGTTATTTTCCAAGTGGTATAAAAATGAACCGCCATAAGTTTTGGTATCCAAAGGATAACCAATAGTGTGCACGATTTTCCCAAGCTGATGTTGCGCAGGCGGCACTTCCCATAATTCTTTAATCCCAATCCCGTAGGTTTGTGGATCAACGCCTTCACGCAGTTTGAAACGTTCAAACAAGGTTTTGGTCAAAGAGCCGCGACAACCTTCTGCAAACAAGGTTTGTTTGGCGTGTAATTCAACCCCGACTTGATGGCTGTCGGTGGGCTTGCCATCTTTACCAATGCCCATGTCGCCCGTTGCCACACCTTTGACGCTGCCATCTTCGTTATATAAAACTTCAGCGGCGGCAAAACCTGCGTAAATTTCAACGCCCAAATCTTCGGCTTGTTTTGCCAACCAACGGCACAAATTCGCAAGACTGATAATGTAATTACCGTGATTGCTCATTTGCGGCGGAGTGGGTAGACGGAAAGATTTTTTCTCATTTAAAAACAAGAAGTTATCTTCTTTGGCAGGCGTATTTAAGGGCGCACCTTTTTCTTTCCAATCAGGAATTAATTCATCCAGCGCGTGCGGTTCAAACACCGCGCCTGATAAAATGTGTGCGCCGACTTCTGAACCTTTTTCAATCACGCAAACACTGAGTTCTTGCCCTTGTGCTGCATTCAATTGCACGAGGCGAATCGCTGCGGAAAGTCCCGCAATGCCCGCCCCCACAATCACGACATCATATTCCATCACGTCGCGTTCCATAATTCCGCACTCCTCTCGATATACACTTACATAGTTATTGTTTTATAATCAATGTAATAGCTTAAGATTATCAAATATAAAATCTATGTGATTTATACTTTTAAAGCCTAATGCTATTGCCTGTTTAGTATTGTATTCTTTTACATAAACTAGAGCGTGTCATCAATTAAGTTTTAACTGCGCCCTAAACCCCTGAAGAGGGCTAAACCTAAAAACCAGCCCCTAAATCCCCTAAAGGGGACTTAAAATATTAAATATTACATGAATTGTTTGTATTTAGCCCCCTTTAGGGGGTTGGGGGCTTCTTTACTTTCTGTTAAAACCTAATTGATGACACGTCCTAGAGTAATTTATATAAAAATACAGTCATTTATTCTCGAAACACCAGCGACTTTGTTAATTAAAAAAGTGTTTGAGAAAGTTTGCTCTTCAATTATAATTCTTAAACTTTCGATTTAATAGCGAGAGGAGCATTGGGAGTTGACAATGCTATACGAACGCAAAACTTATGTAACACTGAGTTGTTCATTCGAGTCAGCTATGAGCGTTGAAGCGTTTAGAGGAACATAGATTTTTTCTATGGGAATCACAACGATAACGAAAATTGAGAGCTGATAGTTTATGCGGGACAGCTAAATTTTGTGCTGTTTTCCCTGAGGCAGAGCCTTGACAAGCTTTAGTAAGCTGCTTAGAATACGCCGCTCGATTGAATGCAGTGACGTGATTTTCTGGGTTGTTTTTTAGAAAATTTACGATGAATGCTTGACAGATTAAAAAGTTAAGACTAGAATGACAGCTTCATATCGTTAGCCAGTTCCTTGGTAGCTCAGCAGGTAGAGCAGGTGACTGTTAATCACCGGGTCGGCGGTTCGAGCCCGTCCCAAGGAGCCAATTTTGATTAGCCATCATTTTGGTAAAATCAAACAGAATTTTAAAAGCTCCGTATTCTATGAATACGGAGCTTTTTTTATGTTTTAAAATTTTAGTGCATTTTTAAATTAAAGTGGATGAGAAATTTAAAAATTTGGCAGTGATAAATCGTTAGGGTGTGTCATCAAATTAGAAAGATATGGGTATTAAGCTAAAATAATGAGAATAGAAGCCAAGTAAATACCGCTCAAGAAATGGGCTGAACGTTTGTCATATCCAGTCGCTATCGCTCTGTATTGCTTCAATTTATAAAATTTTACAAGGTGATTCGTAGCTATGGGCGATACCTGCTCGACCTGATTGATAAATGTAAACACAGGATTTAACGAATGAAATCTTCAAAGAAAAAATCATTTTCACGCTTTAATCAAACAGAAGCTTTTAAACAACTGGGGATAACAGATTTATTAGAATGGTTACCTGCCTTTAAAACAATTGAAACCAGCGCATTTTTACAAGAACGCTTAAAACGTTTAAAACAACATTTTGATTTAACCATTTCAGAACGTGCTAAAGAACTGCTTATTGACGCGATTTGTGAAGAAGCATTAAACACTTTTCCCCAATTTAAAATATGGAAATCCGCCCCTCTGCAAGGCGAAAAAGCAACAGGCGTTGTTGATTATGTGATTGCAGAAAATAAAGGTTTTTTAGAATGTCCTTTGTTATGCGTGGTCGAAGCTAAAAAAGATGATTTCATGCAAGGGGAAGCACAGTGCTTAGTTGAAATGCAAGCTTGTCAATGGATGAATGCTCAAGCAGGTATTCAACGGACAGTTTTCGGAATCGTCACAAACGGTGAGGGTTGGAAATTTTACCGTTTAGAATTAAATGGGCAAGTTGCAGTCACGACGTTATTTTCTGTCGGTCATTTAGAAGAATTACTCGGAATGCTGCGCGTATTATTGGAAAAGGCGTAATGTTGGGTTTTCAACAACAGCAGCGTAGGGTGTATAAGGCGTAGCCACCATACACCGTCTTTTTTGAGACCGCACAATTTTTCAAATCGTTACACTTACTGAGAAACGAAGCGCATCATTCACCTTAGCTGGTTGGGGTTTGTGACCACGCTTGGAATATTTGAGAACATCAAAAATAGGAAACCCCATGCAAAAAGTTGCTTCCCTGCGCTATGAAGTCATTTTCAAAAAAGCCTTTTGCGATGTTGAAGTGTTTAAAGCCTTTGCAAAAGATTTTCTCGGCATCGACTTAAAAATAGACAAAGTGCAAACCGAAAAGAAATTTGACCCGCCTATTGGAAATGTCGATTCTCGTTTTGACTTATATGCAGAAGATGTGGAAAACCGCGTGATTGTGGACATTCAACATCGCCGTTATGAAGATTATTACGAGCGTTTTCTGCACTATCACTGCGCTGCAATTTTAGAGCAAGTCGACACTTCCAAAAATTACAAACCCGCTTTAACCGTATTTACCATCGTCGTTTCTACTTCTGGCACACGCGAAGATTGTGCGATTGCCGAAATCAACTTTGACCCTATTGACCTGCTCACGCATGAAAAACTGAATAAAATTCATCACCGCGTGCTATATCTTTCCCCGAAACACGTCACTGAAACCACGCCTGAACCTTACCGAGAATGGCTAAAGTTGATTCAAGACAGTTTAGACGAGCAAGTTGACGAAACGAGCTATCACAAAACCGAAGTTTTGAAAGTGCTGGATTTAATCAAAACGGATGATTTAACCCCGCAAGACCGCGCCCGCATGAAAGATGAATATTCGCAAGAAGAGGCATTTAAGAAAGCCAAAGAGGAAGGTTTGCAATTGGGTGAAGCGCGTGGTCTTGAAAAAGGTATCGAGCAAGGTAAATTAGAAATTGCTAAAAATATGTTGGCACAGGGTTTAGCGATTGAATTAATCGAGCAAGTGACAGGTATTCACAGCAGTTTGTTTAAATCTTGAAACGTGAGAAAGTCTGATTTTTATGAAGTTTAAGCAACCTGCATCACTCGAGAATCTTAGGTCAACACACCTCGGCTATTAACTCCGACTGAAATATTTGAGAACGTCAAACAATAGGAAACCCCATGCAAAAAGTTGCTTCCCTGCGTTATGAAGTCATTTTCAAAAAAGCCTTTTGCGATGTTGAAGTGTTTAAAGCCTTTGCAAAAGATTTTCTTGGCATCGACTTAAAAATAGACAAAGTGCAAACCGAAAAGAAATTTGACCCGCCTATTGGAAATGTCGATTCACGTTTTGACCTGTATGCAGAAGATATTGAAAATCGTGTGATTGTGGATATTCAACATCGCCGCTATGAAGATTATTACGAGCGTTTTTTGCACTATCACTGTGCGGCAATTTTAGAGCAAGTCGACACTTCCAAAAATTACAAACCTGCTTTAACGGTATTTACCATTGTGGTTTCCACTTCTGGGACACGCGAAGATTGTGCGATGGCAGAAATCAACTTTGACCCTATTGACCTGCTCACGCATGAAAAACTGAATAAAATTCATCACCGCGTGCTCTATCTTTCCCCCAAACATGTGACTGAAACCACGCCCGAACCTTATCGCGAATGGTTGAAGTTGATTCAAGACAGTTTAGACGAGCAAGTTGATGAAACGAATTATCACAAAACCGAGGTTTTGAAAGTGGTGAATTTAATCAAAACGGGTGATTTAACCCCGCAAGACCGCGCCCGTATGAAAGATGAGTATTCGCAAGAAGAGGCATTTAAGAAAGCCAAAGAAGAAGGTTTGCAACTGGGTGAAGCGCGTGGTCTTGAAAAAGGTCGAGAAGAAGGTATCGAGCAAGGGAAATTAGAAATTGCTAAAAATATGTTGGCACAGGGTTTAGCGATTGAATTAATCGAGCAAGTGACAGGTATTCACAGCAGTTTGTTTAAATCTTGATTAGTGTATTGCTTTAAAACTTTTAGCATCTAAATACCCGTGTTTCTACGGTGCAAAAGTGGGAAGTGGGGCAAAAACGCCCAACGGGAATTGCCCTTAAACTGCTGCATTTAGTACAAGAAAAAGGCTTGGGTATTGTTTTTTAGGGGAGCGTTGGGTTGCCAATGGCAACCCAACCTACACGACTTTTCAAATCGTAAGGTGTATGACGCGATGCTTATACGCCCTACGCTTGCTGCACCAGCTAAGGGGTTTACTTGTGGCGGTTATAGAAAAACTATTTCCAAATTAAATTATTATTCGAGACCTGCTAGGTTTTAAAAACCTAGCAGGTCTTTTTTAGGCACTATAGCTAAATACCGTCTACAGGAAAAATTTGATGCTCGAATAATTTATAAACTTGCTTTCGTCCAAGCATTCCCGATAATAATAGCCAATTTCCACTCTCATATCGAACCCGCCCTGCAACAATCGCCTCGTGAATTCTTAACTCACTGGCGAGTTGTTTGGCGTTCTCAGGGGTATAGTCGAATCTAACTTCACTCTTAGCCCATTTTTCGAGTGGAATTAAAGTATTTTTAGCCGATTCATTAGCTTCTTTCTCAATAACTTGATTGGCTTGAACTTTATCGTCTAAATTATCAGTAATACAAGAAACATCTTGATTTAAATGTTTCTGTATATGAATTAGTTCATGCAACAGTACAAACCAAAAATTATCTAAACGATCATGGCGCAAAGTTAATCCAACCACAGGAATATCACCGTCCATGAACGCGGCGCCATCAAGATAGGTTTTTGGAAAATGGGGTTCTATCACAAGGGCAATACCATGCTGGGCTAAAAACTCTTGTGCCAGTAAAGGACCCTGTTCAAAACAAGACAGTCTGACTAATTCAGACAAGAACTCATCTGTGATCAATCCTGATTGATAAGTTCCCGACAAATGAGCGGCTCGCGCCTTTTTAAGTACACAGCCCAACCATGCTTTAAGTGCGAAATTATTCATGTTTTTGTCGCCACTTTGATGTTGGGGTGCTCGTAGAAAAGCAGGCAATTTTCCTTGAAAACTAAACGTTCCAAAGAAATCACGTATTAATTCTTCTGCATAGTCCAGTAATTGAGCACCGCTAACAGACAAGGCACGTTGTTCTTTGAACTTATCAAAACATCCTCGCTTATCCAGTTCTGCAATAGGATACAGTGCATAATCTTCACAGGTTGGCATCTTCAGTTCATTCACTGGAATATTTGAATCAGCAATTAACACCTCGGCTGAAATGCCTAAACCACGGTGTAATTGACGAATCATATTCAAGCTTAAAGAACGTTTTCCAGACAATACTTCTGAGACTTTCGAGAGACTGCCAATATAAGGAATCAAATCTTTTTGGCGTAAGCCCATTTGATCCATGCGAAATAAAATTGCATCAACGGGGGACACTTCAGGGGCTGGCACGTTTTTACGTTCATAATCTTCAATAATTAGTGCAAGCAACTCCAATTCTGCTTCATCTGCTGAATTCTCTTCTGCATCCATTAACTCAGACAGACGAGCCATTGCTTCATTGTAATCGCTCTCTGTTTT